>DASZVM010000152.1:0-4231 GCA_035547295.1 Puia sp.
ATGCCTTGATTTAATGGAGCTAAATTCCATTAGTATTGTTAAGAAAGCCCATAATGATTTGGTGAGAATATGCTACAGGAGAGTGGTGATAAAATGCCGGAGAACAAAGGGGCTAACCGGAAATTGGACTGTGCAGTAATCAGGTATGTGCATGAGTCCTTTAAAAAAGCAGGAGCTCATGCCTATGACTCTGTCCACAACCCTTCAATGATCAAAGGCTACTTCCTGCCGCGACCGGTGGATGTATTCAATCCTTATTTAAATTAAGGACCCCCTAAAAATAATAAGAGGGCAATAGAAATTGCCCTCGCGTCACGACTTTTGTGACCATTCAAAACTAAATATATAAATTTCTTTGAAACTATTGTTAAGTGTCAAAATTACTATTCTGATTGGAACTGACAAGACATATAGGACATATATTTCCCCCGAAGTAAGGATAATTCTGATTTTCAGCCATCCTGCCCTATGCTGAAACCCGCATAAATTCTACGCAAACGTTGGCGTAAATTACCTGGACTGCGGATAAATATGTCAGCAAGGGAAGCGGGTGGCACCGGCAGGGGGAAGTCACGCAGTGGCTCCGGTTACATAAGCAACTTATCCGGATTGGGAATAAAATTGAGGAATGCCTGGAAATTAGCCTTATACTTCCGTTTGTCCAGCTTATAGTAGAAGGCTCCTTTTTTTGAGTTGGCCTTGTCCTTTTCTTTTTGCTTGATCAGCAGCTCTGTCGACAACACCTTCCGGCTAAAATTGCGATTGTCGAACGTCGTATCATAGATACCTTCATAAAGGATCTGCAGTTGGGGAATGGTAAACCTGGAAGGCAGCAGCTCAAAAAGGATGGGGTGGAGGGCTGCTTTGTAACGCAGCTGTCTTTTCGCCATTTCCATCATCCTTTTGTGATCAAAAATGAGCTCGGGCGTCTTTTTCAGGAGGAACCATTCAGCATGATAGTCGGCGCTGAGCTGTTTCTCATATTGATGGATATCGATGAGCGCAAAATAAGCCACGCTGAGGGTCCGCTCGACAGGGTCGCGCAGGGGATCGCTAAAGGTCTGGAGCTGCTCCATATACACCCCTTCGAGTCCCGTCAGCTTTTTCAGGATACGATTGGCGGCCTGGTCGAGGCTCTCCTCGGCCTGCAGAAAGCCGCCCATCAGACTCCATTTGCCTTTTTCGGGTTTTAACCCTCTTTGTACAAGCAATAATTTTATATCATTCCCATCAAATCCGAAGATTATACAGTCCACTGCCACGAGTACGCGTGTTTCTCCCGGATAACGATTCATTTTTCTTGAATTAGTGTATTAACTACATAATGAAAGGGGATAAAAGTAATGTATTTTAAGAAAACAATCCCCAGTTACCAGAACTTTACATATAGTGCCATCAGGATGACGAGTGTAATGATGATCAGGATCAAAGTTGAAGGCTGCACTTTGAACATGGCTTTGTCCAGGGCAAAAGCCCTGGGATTGATCCTGGGGCCTCCCAGGCTGACGAGGACCATGACGATCATAGTGAAAAGGAAGGCCAGCCCCATGCAGATGAGGAAGGGGATCCTCCACACCGTTTGCAAAGAACCGTTGATCTCTTCCTGCGTGGGGAATGCCGTGTAGAGCATGGTCTCATGCCCGAACACCTGCGGGGCGAACTCGTTGAAAAAGACGCAGAGCGCAAAGCCGGTGACCAGCCCTGCGATGGCGGCAGCACCCGTAGTCCTTTTCCAGAACATGCCCAGGATGAACATGGCAAATACGCCGGGGCTGATAAAGCCGGTGTATTGCTGGATAAAGGTAAAACCGCCTTTTCCGCTGATGCCCAGCAGGTCTTTCCAGGTGAAAAGAATGGCAATGATCATGGCGGTAACCACTGTTACCCGGCCTGTCCATACCATTTTCTGCTCGCCCGCCTCTTTGTTGAAATATTTTTTATAGACATCCAGGGTAAAGATGGTGGAGATGCTGTTGACCTTTCCTGCCAGCGAAGAGACGATGGCGGCCGTCAACGCTGCGATGGAGAGTCCTTTCAGGCCCGAGGGAAGAAAACCCAGGATGGCGGAATAAGCATAATCCTTTCTGCCGTCGGGGAGATCGAGATGCCCGTTCTTATACAGGACAAAGGCGGCGATACCCGGCAGCATAACGATAACAGGCATCAGCAGCTTGAGGAAGCCTGCAAAGAGGATACCTGTACGGGCGGTCTTGAGGTCGGCGCCAAGGGCCCGCTGGGTTATATACTGGTTACAGCCCCAATAGTTGAGGTTGACGATCCACTGTCCTGCAAAGTACATGGCGATACCGGGGAGCACCAGGTATTTATCTACTTCCAGCTGCGGGGTGTTGGGGCCGGGTTTATGAAAGATCATTTTAAAATGTTCAGGCGCGTCGTTCATCAGGGCTTTGAAGCCGGCCAGGGCACTGCTGCCCAGGCCAAACCTTTCGGAGACCACGGTCAGGGCCAGATAGGTGGTAGCCAGACCGCCGATGATCAGCACGCCCACCTGTATCACGTCCGTAAAGCCGATGACCTTCATACCCCCGAGGGTAATGATCAGGGAGAAGATGGCCAGACCGATCATGATGGTATGGAGGTTGTCGCCCCCCACCAGTCCGTTGATGGCGATGGCTCCCAGGTAAAGAATGGAGGTAAGGTTTACGAAAACATACAATAACAGCCAGAATATTGCCATGATGATCGCCACGGTCTCGTTATAGCGCGTCTTCAGGAACTGCGGCATCGTGTAGATCTTGTTCTTCAGATATACGGGTATGAACCAGACGGCAATAATGATCAGCGCGATGGCTGCGATCCATTCATAGGCTGCCACGGCAATGCCGGCAAAAAAGCCTTCCCCGCTCATGCCGATGAACTGTTCCGCGGATATGTTGGATGCGATAAGAGAGGCGCCGATGGCCCACCAGGTCAGCGAGCCTTCCGCCAGGAAGAAGTCCTTGGTGTCCGTGACGGCTTTTCTCTTCCTGCGGTAGATCCAGTACCCGTAGGAGGCGACGATGACAAAATAGATCGCAAAGACGACATAATCGGCAAATACGAGGTTCTTATTCATATGGCTGTAATTGAGGGGTTATATTATCTGTTGATCTGGTAATAGGCTTCGTTCCAGCGGAGTTCGTTACGGAACTGGTAGAGGTCCGTTTTTTTGCCGATGAGGGCGAACTCGATGCCTGCCATATCCGCGAAGTTGCGGAGGTGTTCGGCCGTCAGGTTCTGGCTGTAGCCGGTGTGATGGGCGCCGCCGGCCAGTATCCAGGCCGTGCATCCTGTCTTCATATCGGGGTAGGGTTTCCAGAGCACGCGGGCTACGGGCAGTTTGGGCAGACTTTGGATGGGCGGTACGGCGATGACCTCGTTCACCAGCATGCGAAAACGGTTGCCCATATCGACGATGGAGGCATTTATTGCCGGTCCGCCGGGAGCATTGAACACCAGCCGTACCGGATCGGCCTTGCCGCCGATGCCCAACGGATGGATCTCACATGAGGGTTTGCCTTCTGCAATAGATTCGCAGATCTCCAGCATATGTGCGCCGAGGACGAGGCTGTTGTCCGGGTCGAAGTGATAGGTATAGTCTTCCATGAATGAATTGCCGCCGGGCAGTCCGTGACCCATTACTTTCATGGCCCTTACCAGCGCGGCCGTTTTCCAGTCGCCTTCTCCCGCAAATCCATAGCCGCTGCCCATAAGACGTTGTGCTGCGATGCCCGGCAGCTGGGACATGCCGTGCAGGTCCTCGAAAGTATCCGTGAAACCTTTGAACCCTCCGTCTTCCAGGAAGGTGCGGAGACCCAGCTCGATGCGGGCGGCGTCACGGAGGGAGGTATGTTGCGATCCTCCTTTACGGAGAGACTCGGCCAGGGTATATCGTTCGTCGTATTCTTTTACCAGCTTGTCGATGGATGCGTCGCTGACCTTTCCGATGACATGCACCAAGTCGCCGATGCCATAAGTGTTGACAGAGTAGCCGAACTTCAATTCCGCCTCTACCTTATCGCCTTCGGTCACGGCTACCTGGCGCATATTGTCGCCAAAGCGGGCAAAACGGGCCCCCTGCCAGTCGTGCCAGCCCGCGGCCGAGCGGGCCCAGGCACTCAGACCTTCCAGCACTTCAGCGTCCTGCCAGTGTCCTGTGATGACCTTTCTGTCGAGCCGCATCCGGCTCATGATGAACCCAAACTCCCTGTCCCCATGGGCGCTCTGGTTC
>DASZVM010000153.1:0-2508 GCA_035547295.1 Puia sp.
GCTGGAAGTTTAACGGCGTAAATGCAATAGGCCTGGCCATTATTCCCCAGCCCGGCGCCAATAACATTGCCATTGCAGATGAGTTTAACAAACGGCTGGACAATATCCGGAAAGCCAATAAGTCGGACATTGAATTTAATGTGCTGGTGGATAATACCCGCATCATCCGCCAGTCGCTGGCCGAAGTAAAGGAAACCCTCATCATTGCCTTTGCCCTGGTAGTGCTGGTGATCTTTTTCTTCTTCCGCAACTGGCTGATAGCCCTGCGCCCTCTTATCGATATCCCCATTTCGCTGATCGCCACCTTCTTTATCATGTATGTATCGGGCTTTACCATCAATATCCTTACGTTGCTGGGTATCGTGCTGGCCACGGGTCTGGTGGTGGACGACGGCATCGTGGTGACGGAGAACATCTTCCGCAAGCTGGAGCAGGGGCTTCCCATACACAAGGCCGCCCTGGAAGGCAGTAAGGAGATATTCTTTGCCGTCATCAGCACTTCGCTGACCCTGGCCGTAGTGTTCATGCCCGTGGTCTTTCTCCAGGGTTTTGTGGGACGGCTCTTCAGGGAGTTCGGGGTGGTGCTGGCGGCCGCTGTGCTTATTTCCTCCTTTGTATCATTGACCATCACGCCCGTGCTGAATGTTTATCTCACTACCAGCAAGTCGGGGCATGGATGGCTTTACAATAAGACGGAGCCCTTTTTTACAGGGATGGAGAATGGCTATCTCCGGCTGTTGAAAGGGTTTATGAAGGTTCGGTGGATGGCCTGGGTGATCATTGCCATCTGCGGAGTGATGATCTGGTACATCATGGGCAATATGCAAAGCGAGATCGCTCCGCTGGAAGACAGGAGCAGCGTACGCTTTTCCGTCACGCTGCCGGAGGGGACCAGCTACAGCTATACGACGGCGGTGACCGACCAGATCGCCAATTATCTCTACGATTCCGTTCCTGAGCGACAGTTCGTTTTTGCCCGTACGCCCACAGGGACCTCCACCAACCAGTCCCAGCCCCGCATCGGGCTGGTGCCGCCGGGTGAGCGTCACCGGAGCCAGAACGCCATTGCCTCCGACCTCCAGCAAAAGGTGCGGCGTTTCAATGATGCCCGTGTCTTTGCCATCCAGGAGCAGACCATTGCCGTAGGTTCCGGACATAAGACAAGCCTGCCGGTGCAGTTCGTCCTGCAGAACCAGGATATCGAAAAGCTCAAAAAAGTGATCCCTTCTTTCCTGGAAGCTGCCCGGAGAGACCCCACTTTTTCGAATGTGGATGTGGACCTGAAGTTCAACAAGCCTGAATTGCAGATAAGTCTCGACAGGATGAAGATCAAGGACCTCGGTCTTTCCACCAATGACGTGGTCGCTGCCATGCAGGCTGCATTCAGCGGCGGCCGGCTGGCCTATTTTATCATGAACGGCTACCAGTACTATGTCATCGCCCAGGTGGAAAGGGATGACCGTAACAAGCCTGCTGATATAAATAAGGTCTATGTCCGCAACAAATACGGCGACAATATCCCCCTGGATGCGGTGATCCATATCGAGCACAACAGTAATCCCGCCACGTTGTATCATTTCAACCGTTATAAGGCCGCCACCATCTCCGCCTCGCTGGCGGAAGGGAAGACCATCGGGGACGGTATCAAGGCCATGCAGGCCATTGCCGCCAAACAGCTGGATCCCAGCTTCCAGACGGCTTTGTCAGGGGCCTCCCGGGATTATTCGGAAAGCTCTTCCAATATTTTATTTGCCTTTGTCCTCGCGCTGGCCCTGATCTACCTGGTGCTGTCCGCGCAGTTCGAGAGCTTTATCGATCCCTTTACCATCATGCTGACGGTGCCCCTGGCCCTGGCAGGCGCCCTGCTCAGCCTGTATATATTCCATCAGACCCTGAATATCTTTTCGGAGATCGGGATGATCATGCTCATCGGGCTGGTGACAAAGAACGGGATACTTATCGTGGAATTTACCAACCAGAAAAGGGAACATGGCATGCCCCGGATGGAGGCGGTGATAGAGGCTGCTTCCCAACGTTTGAGGCCCATCCTGATGACCAGCCTGGCTACTTCGCTGGGCGCCCTGCCTATCGCCATGAGCCTGGGCGCCGCGGCTACAAGCCGTATCCCCCTTGGGATCGTGGTAGTGGGCGGCATCATGTTCTCGCTGATACTGACCCTGTTTGTTATTCCGGCTGTATATACCTATATATCCAGTAAACATAAAGCACATTTGACGGAAGTCGTCGATTAGGGTATGACCAATAAAAACACTAGCATGAAGAGGATCGTTCTGTTTTTAGTCACAGGGGTGGCACCCGTGATGCTGCTTGCCCAGACTTCCACGCTGACCCTTCCGGACGCGGTGCAGATAGCCCTGAAAAATAACTTCGGCATCCAGATCGCAAAGAACAATGTCGCCATTGCGGACATCAGCAATGACTATGGCTATGCAGGAGGTCTTCCCAATGTCAGCGCCACCGCCACCGACCAGGAGCAGGCCACCAGTC
>DASZVM010000154.1:0-3434 GCA_035547295.1 Puia sp.
TTATTTAGCAGCGCTTCCCTTTGCAGCAGCTTCGATCACGGCAGCCACTGCCCGGGGCTGGGAAGCAAAGACCACATGACTCCCCCTGATCTCGGTGACGACAGAACCCGCACGTTTGTACATCTGCCGCTCGGTATCCGGATTGATCGACTTATCTTCCGTAGCAACAATGGCCCAGCTTGGTTTGGATCTCCATGCAGCTGCCATCAGAGGCGTCGTAAGACATTTGACGCTCCACGCTCCCTTCCAACTACCCTGGAAGAGGCGCCGGCCTGTGTGATGACGGCCCCGCCCCAGGAATGTCCTACCAGGATGCAGGCCCGTCCAGCTTGTCCAGGATACGATCTACGGCGGCTACATCATCTTCCAGCGAACTCAACGGATTCTGCGCGCAAATGACGTTATAGCCTTTTGCAGACAGGATCAGCATTCTTCATAACATATAATTTATGACACAATGCTACGACAGCTCTGTATCGCGGACAATTGCCAGATACTGGGTTTTGTTGTACGATTGATAGATATGCCTTCCTATTCAGTTCTTAAGCTTTTCACCGGGTTGGCGCCGGCAGCACGCAGCGCCTGTATACAAACGGTCAACAGCGTGAGACCGGCAGTGACCACTCCCGCAAGCACAAAGATCCACCATGTCATGGATGTCCTGTATGCAAAGCTTTCCAGCCATTTGCTCAACGCCCATCCCGCTGCGGGCAGCGCAATGGCGATGCTGATCACCAGTATCTTCAGAAAATCCTTTGACAACAGCACAGCAACACCCGTAACAGAGGCTCCCAATACTTTCCGGATGCCGATCTCCTTCACCCGCCGGCGGCAAAGGAAGGACGTAAGCGCAAACAGACCGACACCGGTGATGATGATCGAGATAATGGAAAAGAAGAAGATCACCCGTTCCAGACGTATGTACTGAGTGAGCAGCTGTTGAAAATCCTGGTCCAGGAAAGAATAACGGATAGGAAAATCGGGTTCGATATTTTTCCATACGGTCTGCATGTCTGCCAGTGTTTGCCGGACATGATCCGTCGATACCCGCACCAGGACGGCGCCACCGGAACGGAACTCGCAGGGGTTATTGGAAATAGTATAAATGCCGGGGGTGACGGCATACTGAAAACCCTGTACATGAAAGTCCTTTACCACACCTACAATGGTGTAGGGAATAGAATCGCATCCGGGGAAATAAATACGTTTGCCCGTGGGGTCAGCTACTCCTAACTTACGAAGGGCCGTTTCGTTGATGATAGCTGAGTGATCCGGGTCTTCCGGATGCTGATCGCTGAACAGCCGTCCTTTCAGCAAATGGACATGCATCAGGGAAAAATAGTCGACGCTCACTTTCGAGGAGTTCAGCCGGTGTATCCTGCCTTCAAACCGGTATTCGCGGGTACCGGTATCCACCAGACTGCTGCCTGCCACGGTGGTGGATTTCGCCACATATTCCACGCCCGGGATGGCGAGCAGCCGGTTACGCACCCGGGGAAAATCCGTATCCCTTGTCTTTTGCGTGGCTTCGATACGCAAGACCCTGGAAGGCTCGAACCCAAGGTACTGATGCTCCATATAGGTCACCTGTCTGTTGACGACTATTGCACCAGTGATAAACAAGGCAGACAAGGATAATTGCACCACGAGCAATCCATTCCTGAAAAGCCGTCCTCCCGTCCCTCTCGTGTATTTCCCTTTTAACACCTCTGCTGTCCTGAACCCGGAAAGGAAAAGGGCAGGATAAACCCCGGCAACCAGGATGATGAGCACCAGACAGGCCGCCAGCTGGCCACCCAGCGAAAGGAACTGCCCGCCCCTGAAAAAATTGACCGGCAGACCCAAATGGCTGCTAAAATACGGAAGGGTCCTGCTTATCAGCAACAAGGCCAGCAACAAGCTAATAACACATTGAACAGTTATTTCAAGTAAAGATTGAAGAATTATCTGTATCCTCCCTGATCCCAATACTTTGCGTACGCCTACTTCCTTTGCTCTTGTCATGGCGCGGGCCAAGGCCAGGTTACTGAAATTGATGGCTCCTGCCATCAGGATAAAGACGGCCAGCACCAGCAGCACGACCGTGATGGCAAAATGACTTTCACCATGCCGGGGGAAATTGTGTATGTCCCCTACGGCATCTGTAAATAATGTCGTGGCAGGGCCGCTCTTCTCATACTCCCGGAAAGTCTGATTGTCGTTTCTGAGATGCCCGTCATAATAGACCCTGCTGAGCTGTTTGTCCAGCAGTCCGGTGGTCATTGGTTGTTGTAGTTTTATATAGGTTTGAAAGGAGTAATTCTGCCAAAAGATATTCCGCTGGCCGGCAGGGTCGCGCATGACCATTTTCACCATAAGATGCGAGGGTGTAGCCGGCTCTTTCAATATGCCTGTCACCACGGCATCCACCTGGTTGAAAAGCTTTACCTGCGCACCCATTGGGTCAGCATTACCAAATAGCTTCCGGCTGACCTCTCCGGAAAGAATGATGGCGTCGGGACGGTCCAGGGCCGTAGCGATATTCCCGCGCACCAATGTGTAGGGGAATACTTTGAAGAAAGAAGAATCCGTTGTGACAAGCCCTCTCTGATATATTTTTTGCCTGCCGCCGGCGACCAGGGTCTCATAATCACCGGCAGGCATGATAGCCGTGGCAGCTTCTACGCCGGGAGCATGCTGCGCCAGAAAAGAAGCCAGCGGAGCCGGGGTCATGGGCAAAAGGTCCTCATGCTCCCGGAGAGACACTTTATACACCCGCCGCAGGGAGGGATCCCATTTGTCATAGCTCAACTCATAGTTCAGATAGAGAAGAATGATCGTAAAGCTGGCCAGACCGACGGCAAGTCCACCGATGTTGATAAGCGCGTGCCATCTGTTATGACGGAGGTTCCTCAGGGCGGCAACGATATAACTCTTTAGCATATGCGTTCGGGTGCCAGTATGGTGCCAATTTTACAGTTGACGCATGATCAACCGGTTATATCTTATATGTGGAAAAAGGTTGCACGCTTTTGATACGGTCATCGTCCGGAATAAGTACTTTTATTATTATAAGAAAAACAGGACGTATGAATATTACACCAACCGATCCGCGTTATGCCGACCTCGTCAGGAAAGGGTTCAACAAGCGTTTTATAGGGCAGCCGGATTATATCCGTCTCCCGGGTTCCGTTGCCGAGGTGGTAGAGGCGGTCCAGGAAGCGGTGAACAGCGGACGGCGGTTGGTGGTGCGCAGCGGAGGTCATTGTCTGGAAGGTTTTGTAAGCGACCCCGCTGTCAAGGTCATCATCGATATGTCCCTGATGACAGGCGTCTCTTATGATACGGAAAAAGCTGCTTTTGCGGTGGAGTCCGGCGTTACGGTGGGTGAAATGTACAGACAGCTTTTCCTGCGCTGGGGTGTGGTGCTTCCCGCGGCCGAGCATCCGGGCGTC
>DASZVM010000155.1:0-6986 GCA_035547295.1 Puia sp.
GTCCGGATGGCGAAGGGATGGACTTCCAGGTTGAAGTAAAAGTAAAGATCGCCGGCGGCAGTGTTACAGGTGCGGCAGATCATTTGAAGATAACAGGCGCGGATGAAGCGACCATTTACCTCACCGAAGCCACCAGCTATAATGGCTTTGACCGTTCTCCCGGACATCATGGCAAGGACCCTTCCGTGGAAGCGGGCGCAAATATGCGAAAAGCATGGGCCGCCTCTTATGATGCGTTGCTAAAGGAACACCTTAAAGATTATCAGCGTCTTTTCCGGCGGGTGACCCTGGACCTGGGCGTGGATACCGCGGCTGTGCGGTTACCCACGGACTTTCGTATCCGGCGTTTTGACAGCACGGGGAATGATCATCAGCTGCAGACATTATACTATCAGTATGGAAGATATTTATTGATCGCCTGTTCCCGTCCGGGCTCCTTGCCTGCCAATCTGCAGGGGATCTGGAACAGGCTGGTGCAGCCGCCCTGGGGCAGCAATTATACCACCAATATCAATACCGAGATGAATTATTGGCTGGCGGAGAATACCAATCTCTCCGAATGTCATCAGCCATTGTTCGACTTTATAAAGGCCCTGGCTGTCAATGGCGCGCAGACGGCACGTATAAACTATGGGATACAGGAAGGATGGGTGACGCATCATAATTCAGATGCCTGGGCCAAGACCTCTCCGCCCGGGGGCTATGACTGGGATCCCAGGGGCATGCCCAGGTGGTCATGCTGGCCAATGGCCGGGGCGTGGCTTTGCACGCACCTCTGGGAGCATTTTCTTTTTACCAGCGACACGCTTTTTCTGCGGAAGACCTATCCGCTGATGAAAGGCGCGGCTCAGTTCATGCAGCACTGGCTGATAAAAGATCCTGTTTCCGGCCTGCTGGTGACCAATCCTTCTACTTCGCCCGAGAATACCATCAAGATCAACGGTAAGGAGTACCAGCTGACGATGGCCAGCACAATGGATATGTCCATCATCCGCGAGCTCTTCGCGGATGTGATCCGTGCGGGGCAGCTATTACGTACGGATGCCGCTTATGGCAGAGAGCTGGCGGCGATGAAAAGCCAGCTGTACCCTTTTCACATCGGGCAATATGGACAGCTGCAGGAATGGTTTAAGGATTGGGATGACCCTAATGACAAGCACAGGCATGCTTCTCATTTATTCAGTCTTTATCCGGGCAGCCAGATTACGCCGGATTCCACGCCTGATCTGGCTGCGGCCGCCAGGCAATCCCTGGTATTAAGAGGCGACGTCTCTACAGGCTGGTCGATGGCCTGGAAAGTGAATTGGTGGGCAAGATTGAAGGACGGCAACCATGCGTATAAGATACTCCGCGATGCTTTTAATTTTATAGATCCTACGATAGAGAAAGCGCAGATGAGCGGCGGCGGGGTCTATCCCAATCTCTTTGATGCGCATCCCCCTTTTCAGATTGACGGCAATTTTGGCGCTACGGCGGGTATGACGGAAATGCTGCTGCAAAGTCATAATGGGATTATCCGGCTCTTGCCGGCCCTCCCGGATGCATGGGCCCATGGCGTGGTCAAAGGACTTAAGGCCCGGGGTAATTTTACTGTAGGCATCGAATGGGAACGCGGCCGGCTGACAAGGGCGGTAATTATTTCGGGTTCGGGGGGTATGTGCAGGATCAGTACGGCTGTTCCGGTGAAGGTCGAGGGCGTGAAAGTGCATAGGGCCGGGGGAAACACGATCGAATTCAATACCCTGAAAGGCGCAGCCTATGTGATCCTGCCGGAGCAAGCTCCTTTTTATGGAGAGATGATAAAGACCCTAAAAAAGCAATCTCTCGGGGAGGCTGCCTGGGCATTACAGCAGGCGCCCGTCACTGTCACGGCGGATCACTGTCCCCGCAGCGCCGGCGGACTGCATGACTTTTATTCCGAAGGGGATTACTGGTGGCCTGACCCGAAACATCCCGACAGTCCTTATATCCAGCGGGATGGTATGACCAACCCCGCGAACTTTACCGCTCACCGGCTGGCCATGATCCGGCTCAGCCGGATCATAGGGGCGCTGGCTACGGCTTACAGGATCACCGGCGATGCGAAATATATCGGTCCGGCACTGCGTCATTGCAGCGCCTGGTTTGTGGACACCGCCACCTGTATGAACCCTGATCTGCAGTATGCGCAGGCCATCAAGGGCCGGGTCACGGGTAGAGGTATTGGGATCATCGATACGATACAGCTGATGGAGGTGGTGGAAGGATTAGAGGCGATGGAAGGCGATGCCGCTATGGATAAGACGCTGCTGGCCCGTATACGGGAATGGTTTACGAGATACCTGCAATGGCTGACCACGCATCCGTACGGGAAGGATGAGATGAATGCGGCTAACAACCACGGCACCTGCTGGGTCATGCAGGTGGCAGCCTTTGCCCGGTTTACGGGTGATACAAGCCTGATGAGGTTTTGCAGCCGGCGGTATAAGGAAGTGCTGTTGCCCGGTCAGATGGATACAGACGGCAGCTTTCCCAGGGAGTTAAAAAGGACAAAGCCCTATGGGTATTCCCTTTTCAACCTGGATGCCATGACGACCATCTGTCAGCTGTTGTCTACGCCAAAGGATGACCTGTGGCATTACCGGACGGCGGACGGCAGAGGAATAGAAAAAGGCATTGCTTTTATGGCGCCGCTGATCGCTGATAAAGGGAAGTGGCCTTATGCCCATGATGTCATGTATTGGGATCAGTGGCCCGTGGCGCATCCGGCGCTTGTATTTGGGGCGAATGCGCTCCGGCGGGAGGAATGGTTTCGCATCTGGCAGCGGCTTGACCATGCGCCCGCCAACGGGGAGGTGATACGCAACCTCCCTGTCCGTCACCCGATCATCTGGATAAATGACTAACTGATATGAATAAGGTATTCCTTTTGTTTTTTGCTTGTTTTGTTTTTTTGCGCGGAGAAGCGCAGCCCATCGGGCGCGATCAGCAGGCCGCCGACGAAGCGCTGAAAGGCTGGTGGCCTGCCTCCATGAAAGACCATGATCAGCGTATCGCCTGGTGGCGCGAAGCACGGTTTGGCATGTTCATACACTGGGGGATATATTCCCGGGCCGGGGGCGAATGGAAGGGGCATAAGGTGGACGGTTATGCAGAGCACCTGATGCGAAAGGAAAAGATCAGCAGAAAGGAGTACCTGGAGCTGGCCCATGGATTTAATCCTGTAAAGTTCAATGCGGAGCAGTGGGTCCTCGATGCGAAGAAGGCGGGCATGAAATATATGGTCATTACCTCCAAGCATCATGACGGGTTTGCCATGTACGATTCGAAGGTTTCCGACTTCAATGTCGTCAAACAGACGGCCTGGAAGAAGGACCCCATGGCGGCCCTTTCCGCGGCTTGTAAGAAGTATGGAATCAAATTCGGCTTTTATTATTCACATGCATTTGACTGGGAGCATCCGCTGGCGCCGGGGAATGATTGGGAGTACAACAATCCGGGCGGGGATAAGGGGCTGTTCGGCGGTGTACGCTGGTATGATCTTCATCCGGACCTGCTCGCCAGGGCGCGGAAGTATGTAGACGAGAAGGCCATCCCGCAGATAAAAGAGCTGATACGGAAATATCACCCGGACATCTTCTGGTTTGACACGCCAGGCAAGCTGCCTTTTTCCGAGAACCTTCGGATACTGCAGGCCATCCGTGAGGTGGATCAACACGTCGTCGTGAATGGCCGGCTTGCCGGGAGGAAGGATGCCAACTTTGGGGATTATAAGAATACGTCCGACAGGCCCGCGGAATTCTATCCTGTCACCGGTGACTGGGAAGCCATACCTACCACCAATGAGTCGTACGGCTATCATAAGTATGACAGCAGTCATAAACCCCCCGCCCATTTTATCCGGCTGCTGGCAAAGGCGGCATCCAGGGGCGGCAACCTGCTGATGAACATCGGCCCAAGGGGAGATGGAACTTTTGATGACCGCGATCTCAACATCCTCCATGGCCTCGGCAGATGGATGGACATCAACGGTGAAAGCATCTATGGTACGACGGCGGGACCGCTGCCATTGCAAAACTGGGGTGTGTCGACGCTGAAGGGTGATAAGCTTTATCTCCATGTTTTTGACTGGCCCGCCGACGGACGGTTGTACGTGGGTGGGTTGAAAGGTTCGGCCGGACGGGTGTATCTGCTGGCTGATGCAGGGAGGGCTTTACATGCCACGGCTCTCGATGGAAAGGACCTTATCATCGATGTCCCCCGTCAGGTGCCGGATACTGCGAACACTGTTGTCGTGGTGGAGCTGGGAACAGGCTGGCAGACAGATTCCATAAGATATATCGCACCTAATATACCGCTGACGCGTTTGCTGGCCTTTGATGCCGTACAGCATGGCAAGGGTTTTGGTTTTGGCGATGGGAAGGCGGGCCGGTTCTATGTGGAAGGCTGGAGCAGTAAGGATCAGCATCTCAGCTGGAATTTCCGGACGGCGACAGCGGCCAGCTATGAAATTACGGTAAAATACAGGGCGGGAGAAGGTTTTGGCGGCACCTACCGGTGGGTGCTCGATGGTTACTACGGTGAAAGCAGCATCGACACGGGTGGTAAGGACATCGGTGTTCTCACGGCCCACCTGGGGAATGTCTCGTTAAGCGCGGGCGTGCATGAGCTGAATATTGAACCTGTCGATATATCCGGCCGTCAGCTGATGAGATTGTTGGAGGTCGACCTGGTACGGTCGTGGCGGATAGGGACATCCCTTCCGCAGGTGATGGCTGAGGCTGAGCAGCAAGCCCGTCTGATGTTGCAGGAGGTTGCCGCCGCGGGCGGTCCTGGTAGGGCCGGAGCAGGCCCCGCGCCCGACAGTCCATTCTCTCCCCGCACATTGGAGAACGGACATCTGAAACTGGTGGCTTCCCGGGACTGGACCAGCGGATTTTTTCCAGGTCAGCTTTGGCTGCTGTACCAATACACGGGGAAAGAAGAATGGAAGAAGGAAGCGCAGGCTTTTACTGCCCGTATGGAAAGAGAGAAATTCAATGGCACCACCCACGATATGGGTTTTAAGATCTACTGCAGCTATGGTACGGGCTACCGGCTGACGAAGGACGAAGCGTACAGGCAGGTGATCATACAATCGGCAAAGACCCTTGCCACCCGGTTTAACCCGCGCATCGGTTGTATCCGGAGCTGGGACCATCATCGCAACCTGTGGGGTTTTCCCGTTATCATCGACAATATGATGAACCTGGAGCTCCTGTTCGAGACTACGAAGCTCACGGGTGATTCCTCGTTCTATAAGATCGCGGTGACGCATGCCAATACGACGATGAAGAATCATTATCGTCCTGACTACAGCTCGTACCACGTAGTGGACTATGACACGGTTACGGGCAAGGTAGTAAAGAAACAGACCTGGCAGGGGTATAGTGATTCCTCTGCCTGGGCCAGGGGACAGGCCTGGGGTCTTTATGCTTATACGATGTGCTATCGCGAGACAAAGGACCCGCGTTATCTGCAGCATGCCGAAAGGATCGCTTCATTTCTTCTGCCCCGGCTGCCGGCCGACAAGATACCTTTTTGGGATTTCAATGCGCCCAATATCCCGGACGAACCACGGGATGCATCGGCAGCCGCGGTCATGGCATCCGCCCTCTACGAGCTCAGCGGGTATAGTTATATGGGAAATACATACAGGCAAACAGCCGACCTGATACTGGAGAACCTGACGAACAGCTACCGGAGTGCTGCAGGTTCCAACAGGGGATTTATCCTGCTGCACAGTACGGGCTCGAAACCGTCGAACAGCGAAGTGGATGTCCCTATCGATTATGCGGATTATTATTATCTGGAAGCGTTATTAAGATCAAAATAAAATTGTTTACGTATGATGAAGAAGTTATTGATTGCAATCTTGTTTTTCCAGCAGGCGGTCTCTGCGCAAACCCTCAGCCATGATGAGAGAATGGCGTGGTGGAGGGAAGCCCGTTTCGGCATGTTCATCCATTGGGGCGTCTATGCCTTGCCTGCAGGCACATGGCAGGGACACCAGGTCGGTCATGGCGGAGAATGGATCATGAACAGGGGAAAGATCTCTGTGGCCGGCTACCAGCAGATGGCCCGGCAATTCAATCCCGTAAAATATAACCCCGAGGCATGGGTTAAAATGGCGAAGGATGCGGGTATGAGATACATCGTCATCACCGCCAAGCACCACGACGGCTTTGCGCTCTTTAAGACCAGCGCCAGTAAATGGAATGTGGTGGACGCCACTGCTTATGGCAAAGACCTGTTAAAGCCCCTCGTGGCGGCCTGCCGTAAATACGGTATCAGGCTGGGTTTTTATTATTCCCAGGCGCAGGACTGGAACAACCTCGGCGGGGCGGCGGCGAGGAAGGTGGCTTCCGAAGGCTGGCCAAACCCGGACTCGGCCCGTATAGACGCATATACGCTGGCGCACAGCGGGCATTGGGACCCTGCCCAGACGACGGACTCCATGGCTGACTACATCGACAAGGTAGCTGTCCCCCAGGTGAGGGAGCTGCTGACCAATTATGGTGATGTGGCCGTGCTTTGGTGGGATACGCCGACGAATATGACGGATGCTTTTGCAGAGAAGCTGCAGGCACAGCTGTCCCTTCAACCAAAGATCATCACCAACGACAGGCTGAAACGTCCCGATTTCCCTGGTGATTATAAGACGCCTGAACAGAAGATCCCTAACCTGGCAGACCTTGACGGGAAGGACTGGGAGACTTGTATGACCATGAACGGTACCTGGGGATATAAGAGCTATGACAATAAATGGAAGACGCCAACGACCCTGATCCATAACCTGGTGGACATCGCTTCAAAGGGCGGCAACTATCTGCTGAATGTAGGGCCTACCGCCGAAGGTGAGTTCCCACAGGGCAGCATCGATGATCTGAAAGCCATCGGCGCCTGGATGAAAGTGAACAGCGAGGCTATTTATGGAACGAAGGCCAGTCCTTTTGGTCTGCTGCCAT
>DASZVM010000156.1:0-9678 GCA_035547295.1 Puia sp.
GGGCCTTCGGCTTGCCCATAGCCAGATGTTGATGGATGTTCTCTATGGTGACTGTGGACTCATCGACAAGGATACCAATGGCAAGGGAAAGACCGCTCAACGTCATAATGTTGATGGTCTGATGGAACAACGTGAGGAACAGCACACCGGAGATCACACAGATGGGTATCGTAAGGATCACGATCGTAGCGCCCCGGGCATCCCCCAGAAAAAGCAACACCATCAACCCTGTAAGGATGGCACCGATAGCGCCTTCCGACAACAGGTTTTTTACAGAATTGATAACATATACCGACTGGTCGAACTCATAGGACAGCTGCACGTCCTCCGGCAGCTGCGCCTGGAATCGGGGAATGGCCTTTTTCAGATCCTGTACGACGTCCCAGGTGCTGGCAGCGGCAGATTTGGTGATAGGAAGATAGACGGAACGCTTCCCGTTGATCAGCGCATAACCCGCTGTGATATCGGCTCCATCCTCCACCGTGGCCACATCCTTCAGATATACGTTCTGTACGCTGTTGGTATAAAGCGGTATCATCTCAAAGTCCTTCACCGTCTCGATCGTGGTATTGGCAGGCGTCAGATAATTGAAATTGCCGATACGCACATTGCCCGCAGGCGTCGCCTGGTTATTATTGCGCAACGCCTCCACCAGCTGATCAGGTGTAAGGTTATGGCTGCGCAGCAGCTCGGGATCCGCCTTGATCACGATCGTACGGACATTGCCTCCGAAAGGCGCCGGCGATACCAGTCCGGGTACGCTTGCGAACTGGGCCCTGACATAAACATTGGCCAGGTCCAGCAATTCGTTATTGCTGCGTTTCGGGCTGCTGATGACCAATTGCCCCACTGGCAGCGTGCTGGCGTCAAAACGAAGGATGAAAGGAGGCTGCGAGCCGGGAGGAAAACCTGCCTGGGCCCTGGTAGTATACCCCGTCACCTCCGAAGCAGCCTGCGCCATATTGGTGCCTTCATAAAAGGTAAGCTTGATAAGGGTAAGCCCCTGGATATTCCGGGTCTCGATACTCTTTACCCCACCGATATACAGCAAAAGGTTGACATACTGTTTGCCAAAAAAAGTTTCCATCTGGTCAGGAGTAAACCCGCCATACGGATGCGAGATATAGATCACCGGCAGGTTCATATCCGGGAATATATCGATCTTGATGGTACGGACGGCGCCGATGCCAAAAAAGATCAATCCGGCCACCAGGACTAAGATCGTAATAGGTTTTCTGAGCGCGCTTCTTATCAATCCCATAATGATGATTCAATTAAAATTCATTAAAAAACAAACCAAAGTCCCCGCTGGCAGCAGCCTTGAACAATAAAGCCTGCCACACGTTGTTGTTGGCGATGTCCCTGTCCGTCTCGGCCCTGTTCAGGGTGAACAGCGCTGTCGTAAGGTCTACAATGGTGGCCAGACCGTTCTTATACAGCACTGACTTCTGCAGATATGCATCCGAAGCAGCCTTCACCTGTATCGGGGCCTCCCGGTAATTGTCCAGCGCATTCCTGATCCGCGTATCCGATAGGACCAGCTGTGCCTGCAGCTGTTGATCGATCAGCCCATATTCCTCTTTGAGCCCTTCCGATATCCACTTCTGTGAAACCACCTGCTGGTGGACACGCAATGGACTGGTGAGGTTCCAGACCATGCCCACCCCGATAAGATAGTTACCCCTCGAAAAGCTTACCCCTTTCAGATAATTGCCCGTATAAGCATCCGGGAACTGCGTACCATAATTATAGTCGAACCCCGATCCCCTGTCCTGCAATACGCCAAAAAGGGAGAATGTGGGATAATTGAACGTCTTCAGATATTTCGCCTGCTCGTCGCTGACGTTGATACGTTGCTGATAGTATTTTAATAAAGGATGCTCATTCATTGGCGTAGCCGGCGCCGTGCCGAGGGCAGTAGGGATCCTCGCGATAAAAAGGCTGTCCAGCACAAAATCGGCCGGCGGAACACCCATATAGATGGCCAGCTGATTGGCCTGCTCCTGCTGGAACTCCCGCGCATTGGTCAGGGCGATACGTGCATTGGAGACTTCCGCCAGGGCCAGCGACGAATCTACCCCGGGATTAAGCTGGTTCTTTACACGGGCCACGACGACATTCATCAATGCCTGGGCTCTTTCAAGGTTACGCTGTTGGGTGATCACAAGCCTTTGCGCCGCCAGCAGGTTGAGATAAGCAGCCGAGACCCGGACACTTTGCTGAAAACGCTCCTGGTTGAGGTCCTCCTGGTCACGGTTGAGGACTGTCTGGGCAACCTTGATCTTTTCCTTTGCCCTGCCGAACTGGAAGAAATCCCAGTTGACGTCGGTAAGATACAAAGCGCCAAACGCGGCATTCCAGTTCTGCGTGGCCATGGCCGGCCCGGAGACAGCAGTAGCCCCTCCCTTATACCCGTACGAAGGACCATTGATCCCGTTGATGGTCCCGTAATCATGCTGGGCGGAAATGTTCAGATCAGGCAGGTACTCCCTTTTTGTCTCCAGTACATTGGCCTGGGAAGCCTTTACATAATTGGCCTTGGCGCGGACAGTTCCATAATTATTGAGTGCGGTCTTTACAGCATCTTTCAGCGTGAGCGTCTGTGCCTTTACGCCAAATGTGAAAATACTAAGCAACATGGCCCCCAAAAGGGCAAAAGTGTTTTTTGACATGATAGATGGACAAATTTTTTCATTCTTCCGGATCCATATGGCGCACAGGCAGCCGGCAGCAGACATCGGGTTGGGCCCCGTTCACAGGTCAGTAGTAATTTAGGGCTGCATCACCGGATACAAAGGGAAACTAAGATTTTGAAGCAATTTTGAAGCTGAAAGCGAAGATTGGAAGCTGATGGCGATAATATGCTGTCCGGACGCGTATTCGTAAACGATATTAAAATTCATTAAATCACAGATCTGCCGGACAATGGCTAACCCGATGCCGATGGAATCGCTGGCAGGATCGCCTTTTTTAAACCGCTCGAACAGCTCAGCAACAGGCACCTGAGGCTGTAAACCCGTATTGCTGATGACCATACCGGCCCTTGCAAGCGTGACCTTTATGCTGCCGCCGGGTATGTTGTGCCGGATAGCGTTGCTTATTAAATTTGTTAATAACAGGTCCGCTAACGAGCTGTGCAGAGGTATATACACTTTTTCTTCAATATGGCAGCTCAACGTCAGCGATTTCATCTGGATCAGCTCTTCAAAAGAATCCAGTGTCTCACGGGCAAGCACGCTGATACATACCGGCGTTCCGGCTGTATATTCCTTATTCTCCAGCTTCGTCAACAAGGTCAGGCTGCTATGGATACGGGAGAGTTTTTCCAGGGCAGTCTGCATCTCGGCAATAAGGACGGCCTGGTCATCCCGGATATCCGATTCCATCAGCAGATCCAGCTTGCCCCGGATAATGGCGGTAGGCGTCTGCAGCTCATGAGAGGCATTCTCGGCAAATTCCTTCAGGGATTGATAATCCTCCAACGCCTTGTCTGTCATCTTTTTAAGGAAGTTATTTAACTCTTTGAATTCATCCGTTCGTGTTTCCGGCAATAGTATCGGCTTCCGTTGCTTGAGCTCAAAACCCTGGATGACCTTCATGGTCCGCTTAAAAGGGGACAGGATATATTTGGGGATGAGCTTGCCCGATATGATCACCATGATAAGCAGGAGCAACAGTATCCATTTGAATGAATCCACTACCCCGGGCAACAGCTGGTAAAAAGAAGGGATAAAAGAATAAGTGGCAATGCGATAGTGCCGCCCATGTATAGTATAAAAGGAAGTCACCACCAGCTGGTACTCATTCGACTGGAACTCGGGGTTCCAGTTCAGCCCTCTCGTATAATACGATTGATCGCCTTTCGGCATGCTGTCGGCAGGGATCTCCGTGATGGTAGCCCGCTTGCGGGTGGGGTGATCGGAATAATCGCCCCCCTTGCTGATCTGCCGGGCAATAAGATCATTCAACCGCTGATGCCGTACCACTTCCACACGGCTGATCTTCCACTGTATCTCATGGTAAACGATGGCACCGCCGATAAGAAGCACCACCAGCATAATAGCAAAATACCAGAGTGTGAATTTGTTAGTAAGCCTCATTTATGTTTCAACTTCATGTTTATGGGCGTCAAATCGGTAGCCCAGGCCATAGACGGTGCTGATATAATCCTTCCCTCCTGCGCTGGCGATCTTCCTTCGAAGGTTTTTTACATGCTGGTAGACAAAGTCGAAATTCGCCAGGTTGTCCGTATAATCCCCCCAAAGATGCGCAGCGATGGCCTGACGGGATAGTACCCTGTTCTTGTTGACGATAAAGTACAGCAGCAGATCGAACTCCTTACGGGTGATATCCAGCATGACGCTGCCGACACGCGCTTCGAAAGTATCGGTGTTCAGCGTGATCTCGTTGAATTCTATCAGGTGCGTCCCCCCCAGGTTCTTACGCCTGTATACGGCCCGGATCCTCGCATGCAGCTCGGCAAGATGGAATGGCTTGGTAAGATAATCATCGGCCCCGTTCTCCAGTCCCACGATCTTATCGTCAAGCGCATTACGGGCCGAGATGATCAGCACATTGCTATCCTGGTGCTCCTTGCGTATCAGGTCCAGCAGATGAAGACCATTGCCATCCGGCAGACCGATGTCCAGCAGGATACAATCGTATTGAAAAAGCCCCAGCTTCTCCCTGGCCCCTTCCAGCGTGCAGGAAAGCTCACAGATATAACCTTCTTTAGCAAGGAAATCATGGATATTACGGGCCAGTTCCTGATGGTCTTCGATAATCAGTACCTTCATATTGTAAAGTTAGGAGGTTTTATATGATCAAAACTTACGGATTGACCCACCTCGCCCTCCCCGTGAAGGATGCACCCTAAAGGACTTCAATTGATCAGCGATATCCAGCTGCTTGTAAATGAAAGAGTTCCGCATATCTTCCATTATTTTCCAGCAGCTCCTCATGACTCCCTATCTCCAACAGCTGCCCCTTTTCCAGCACAAGGATCCTGTCAGCCATCCGCACCGTTGAAAAACGATGGGATATCAGTACTGCAGATTTACCCCGGGTAAGGTCTGCAAATCGTTGAAAGACCTCATATTCTGCACGCGCGTCCAAAGCCGCGGTCGGCTCGTCCAATATCAGCAGCTGCGCATCCCGCATATAAGCCCTGGCAAGCGCGATCTTCTGCCATTCGCCTCCTGAAAGCTCCACTCCCTGGTGAAAACGACGCCCGAGAGCCTGGTCATACCGGTCCGGCAGTCTTCCCACCAGTTTGTCCGCCAGGCTTTGCTCAGCTGCGGATTCTATTAGTGGCCTGTTGTCCTTCTGGACAATGTTCCCCACGGCAATATTCTGCGCCAGGGTCATCTGATAACGGAGGTAATCCTGGAAGATAATGCCGATGTTGCGGCGGAGCGCTTCGGGATCATACTCCTTCAGATCCACCCCGTCCAGCAGGATACGACCCTCCACCGGGTCATAGAGCCTTGCCAGCAGTTTGATAAGCGTGGTCTTGCCCGCCCCGTTCTCTCCTACCAGCGCCAGCTTCTCACCCGGTCTTAGTGTAAAGCTCAGATACCGGATAGCCCAGCGGTCCGAATTCATATACCTGAAACCGACATTCTCAAACGTAAAACCTTCCTTTATTACACGGGGGAAAGGACGAGGGTGCGCAGCCATAACGATGCGGGGCTGGATCTCAAAAAATTCAAAAAGGTCCCGGAGATAAATAGCCCCCTGAGATACGCTGGTAAAACGGCTTAAGATCCCTTCCAGCAATGACCGCAGCTGACGGAATGAACCGGCTAAAAAGGTAAGATCACCGATGGAGAGAGCACCGCTGACAGTCTTCCATATAATTACTATATAAGCCGCATAATAACCTGCAGATCCGATGAATGCGAAGATTGCACCCCAGGCGCTGCGACGGAGGGTCAAATGTTTGTTGTCCTTATAGAATTTATCCGAAAGCGTTCGGAATCTGTCGATCAGAAAGTCGGACAAAGCAAAAAGCTTGACCTCCTTGGCTGTGTCGTCGCTGGCGCCCAGATAACGGATATAGTCCAGTTCCCTCCGCTCGGTGGTCTGTTGCCGGGTAAGGGCATAGGTCTTGTCATTGAAGTAGGACTCTCCCAGAAAAGCCGGTATGACGGCTATCAGCAGCAGGACTATCAGCCAGGGGTTAAAGGTCATAAGTCCGGCCGTGAGAAAGATCATGGTCACCAGGTCCTGCACCTGGCTCATCACCTGGGACAAAAGGACGGTACGGCCCGTAGTCTGCTGCCGTGCCCTTTCCAGCTTGTCATAAAAGGTGGAATCCTCAAACTGGTCGAGGTCCAGGCTGGCGGCATGCCGCATGATCCTGATTGAAGTAAAATTAGCAAATAAATCTCCTAATAAACTGTCTAACAAAGAAATAAACCTACTTAGCCCATCTGATAAAATAGCCAGGCCAAACTCGAGGGCTATCAGTTCCCAGAGATGGTTGATGGTCCCGGGCGCGGCAGGGTGTGTCCTGGTTAAAAGGACCACCTGGTCGATGATCAGTTTGCCGATATAGAGGATGGCGACAGGGATGGCTGACCGGGCAATACGAAGAAGACCATTGAAGATCATGATACGGGGACTGGTCTCCCACACGAGCCGGAAGAACCGGGGAAGGTTGCGAAGCGCCTGTAGCCGCTCTTTTAATGAAAGGGGTTCTGTCTGCTGTCTGTTACTGGCCATTAGGGTTATAACGGCAAACAGCTTTTCTGGTTCATGCGAGGCCATAGAAAATTTGTCGTTATTTTTGGGCATGCGCATTCGTACGATCATCCTTGCCATCGTTCCGGCCGCCCTGGCTGTCTCCAGTCATCTTTATGCTCAAACCAGCGACAGCGATACCCTCACCGGTCAGGTGGCCGCATGGGGCCGGCTGCCGGCCGTTACGACCGGGGGCGTAACAAAAAGATCGCTGCTGCATGGCGCTACAAGGGACCTCTCCCAGCTGGACATACGGTCCATGACCCTGGACACCGGTGTGATCATCGCCGCCTATGAGGCAGATGCAGATGAGCTGATCATTGTGAGGGAAGGGAAGCTGGATGTATCTGTCGGGGAATCAGGTAAGCTGCTGGGGCCCGGCGGAGTAGCGATTTTCCCCGCAGGTGAAAAATACAGTCTCGAGAACGGGGATCGCACTCCCGTCACCTATTATTTACTTCGCTTTCGCAGCAAAGGCACCAGGGATCAGCACCGGGCGGCCCCTCCCTTTCTCATCGACTGGACGGAAATGGTCATGAAGCCGACAGGTAAAGGAGAAAGCCGTCAGATATTCAGTCAGCCGGTGGCCTGGCTGGGTAAGATCGATATGCATGCCACTACGCTCGATCCGGGAGAGGTCAGCCATCCCCCCCATGTCCACCGGGCGGAAGAGATCATTCTCATGCGGTCAGGCTCGGTACAGGAATACATCGGCGGAAGATACTATCCTGCAACCGCGGGAGATGTGATCTTTCTTCCTTCGGGAGTTCCCCATGCATTGGAAAATAAAGGCGCCGGACGCTGCGAGTATTTTGCCCTTCAATGGCAGCTGTAGCTTATTTGCCCCCTGCCTGGTTGTAATATTTCATCGCTTCAGGCATCAGCTCCTGTAACTTTTTTATACGGTCCGCATCTGCCGGGTGGTCGCTCAGCAGAATAGGCGGCTTCTCCCCTCCCATCGAGGCCATGCGCTGCCAGAAAGGTACCGCTTCCCGGGGATCATAGCCCGCCATGGCGGCAAAAATAAGCCCATAGTGATCGGCTTCATATTCATCTTTACGGGCGTAGGGTAAAAGGACGCCCACCTGCGAGGCAGGCGCATATACCTGGTTAAAGATGCCGACAGCCTGTGAATTGGTACCCAACGCCACATTCCCCGCCACCTGTATGCCTTGCGCCAGCAATTGCTGGCTCATTCTTTCCCGTCCGTGCCCTGCCACGGCATGGGTGATCTCATGTCCTAACACGATGGCCAGCGCCGTCTCATTTTGAGTAATGGGCAGCAGCCCTGTATAAACCACCACTTTCCCTCCGGGCATGCACCAGGCATTGACCTCCTTGCTCTCTACGAGGTTGAATTCCCAGTTATAGCCCTCCAGCGTGCTGCCCAGTCCCTGCGTCTGATAATATTTATTGATGGCCGCGGCGATACGGGTGCCGACCCTTTTTACCATTTCGCTGTTGTTATTGCTTACAGGTACTACCTTATTCTCAGTAAGAAAGCTTTTATATTGTGTCAGCGCCATCGATTGTACCTGGCTTTCCGATACAAGGCTCAGCTGACTTCTGCCGGTGATAGGGTTTCGCTTGCAGGAGACCATCCCTAAGATACCGGCGAACAAGAGAACAGAAAGGAATTTATTCACGGTGATTTCAAGTTTTAGCATGGTAAAAGTATTGAATTTTCATGTAAATTGTCGTGTATGAAGCCCAGGCTCTTAAAAGTCCCCAGAACGCCGACGCATTCATTCAGCGTTCGTGAAGACAGGGATCCTTATATCAATAACCGCTGGCATTATCATCCCGAGGTCGAGCTCATCTATTTTCATGGAGGAGGCGGCACACAATTCGTGGGAGATCATATCGCGCGGTTTGATGCCGGGGACATTATCCTGGTTGGCTCCAACCTGCCGCATTATTGGCGCCACGACGACCCTTACTTTAACGAAGACAGCGGACGCAAAGTTCATTCCACAGTAATACATTTCTCCGAAAATTTCTGGGGTGAACCCTTCCTGCAGCTGCCGGAGACCAAACCCATCCGTCATCTGCTGGAAAAAGCGAGAAGGGGCATCAGGGTGCACGCAAGAGAGCATCGTAACATACCATCGCTGGTAGATAAGATCCGTAATGCAGAAGGCGTAGGCCGGATCATCGCCCTTATCGAATGTCTTTCCGCCTTTGCCTCCATTTCCGACCTGCCGCTGCTGTCATCCATCGGCTTCCGGCACGACTTTTCCGAAGTGGAAAGCGACAGGATCAATGCGATCTATGATTATACCTTCCGTCATTTCTCACAGAAGATCTATCTGGATCAGGTAGCTGCGGTAGCAGGGCTGGTCCCCAATTCCTTTTGCCGTTATTTCAAATCCCGCACCGGGAAGACATATACGCAGTTCCTCACGGAGATACGGGTAGGACATGCCTGCAAGCTGCTTATAGACAATCGCATCAGCATCAAACAGCTGTGCTTTGAAAGCGGGTTCTCCAATTTCACCTGCTTTCACAAGAACTTCAAAATGATCACGGGAAAAAGTCCGCAGCATTATCTGAAGGAACATTTGATGGGGTAGCTCCCTTTTTTCCAGTATTTTGCAAAAAATTCAGCCTCATGGCAACAGATATAAAATGCCCGAACTGCGGCCACCAGTTCCCCATCGAGGAAGCCGTATCCGAAGAATATAAAAAAGAGCTGCGGGAACAGATGCAAACATTCTTGAAAAGCAAAGAAAAAGAATTCCAAAAGAAAGAGCAGGACCTCCTCCAACACGCCCAGCAACAGGAAGCAACCTTCCTCCGCAAACTGGAAGAAGAAAAACGTCAGATACAGCAAACAACGGAACAATCCCTCCGCAAATCCATCAGCACCGACTACGAGACAAAAATGCGCCTGCTGGAAGACGCTAATAAAGACAACGAAGAAAAACTCAGGAT
>DASZVM010000157.1:0-3733 GCA_035547295.1 Puia sp.
CTGAGCATGAATGCCATGGAGTGGAACAGGGACCTTCGTCTTCCCGTGCAGGCAATAAGAGAAAGAGAAAAAGGCCTTTCCGACAAACCGGACAGGGGGAAGGGGACTGTATCGCTGCCTGAGCTGCGCCGGGGCAACATCGGCCTGGTAGTGGCTACGCAAATAGCCCGTTATGTCGCGCCGGGCAATCCTTTACCCGGCTGGCATTCTCACTGGCAGGCATGGGCGCAGACACAGGGACAGCTGGCGTGGTATAAAGCCATGGAAGAGGCCGGGGAAATGACGATGATAAAAGATGCTGCCGCCCTGGAAAAGCATATTGCCTTATGGCAGGATGAGACGGATACGGGGCGGGTGAAGCCTATCGGTTATATCCTCAGTCTCGAGGGGGCCGACAGCATTATTACGCCGGGGCACCTGGAGGAGGCATATGAATATGGTCTGCGGGCCCTGGGGCCTGCTCACTATGGTCCCGGGCGTTATGCCAACGGTACGGATGCCACCGGAGGGCTCAACGAAGAAGGGAAAGAGCTGCTGAGGGCCATGGAAAGATTGAACATCATCCTGGATGCCACGCATCTTTGCGACGATGCTTTTTGGGATGCCATGCAGCTGTTTGACGGCGCTATCTGGGCCAGCCACAACAACTGCCGTACCCTGGTGGATCATAACCGCCAGTTCAGTGACGATATGATCAGGGCCCTCATCGGAAAAGGGGCCGTCATCGGAGGTGCGTTGGATGCCTGGATGATGGTGCCCGGGTGGATAAGAGGGGTGTCTGAACCCCGGGCTATGCAATGTGACCTGGAAAAAATGCTGGACCACCTGGACCATATCTGTCAACTGGCCGGCAATACCCTGCATGTAGGCATCGGGACTGACCTGGATGGGGCTTTTGGGAAGGAACAGACCCCGTATGACCTGGAAACGATTGCCGATCTGCAGAAGCTGCCTGTCATGCTCTCAAAGAGAGGGTATAGTTCCCCTGATATTGAAAATATCATGCATGGAAACTGGCTCCGGCTGTTGCGCCGGGCGTGGGGTTAGTTGGACAGCATTTTGAGACAGACCGGCGCCGGGACGCTCAGCTGTTTGCCGGTGGCCTTCAGGAGTCCTGTTTTTGCATCGATGCCAAAGATGACGATGTTATCGCTGCGCTGATTTGCCACCAGCAGCCAGTGTCCTGTGGGATCGATCACAAAATTGCGGGGTGTTTGGCCTTGCGCGGGCTCGAACCCTTTTATCGTGAGCTTTCCCGTGGCAGGGTCGATGGAATAGATGGCAATACTGTTGGCATCGCCCCTGTTGGATGCGTAGAGGAATTTTCCTTTTGGCGCCACGTGGATGTCTGCGCTGCCGATGTCCCCTTTGAATCCTTCCGGCAGGGAGCTGATGTGCTGCAGCCGGGTGAACTTTCCCTGTGACCAGCGGAAGGCATCCACCGTTCCGCCCATTTCCG
Organism: Puia sp.; assembly: GCA_035547295.1. Classification (GTDB taxonomy): domain Bacteria; phylum Bacteroidota; class Bacteroidia; order Chitinophagales; family Chitinophagaceae; genus Puia. Next base: position 1,460 of record DASZVM010000157.1, read on the forward strand.
TCATCAGGTATACATAAGGTTTGCCCGGATAGAAGCTGATATGGCGTGGACCGGCGCCGGGTTCCACCTGTTGGGAGGAATCCGCGGGAGCTGTCAGGGGACGGGTGGCTGCCTGCGGATTGAAGCGATAGATAGCCAGCTTGTCCAGTCCCAGGTCTGCTGCAATGAGGTACTTCCCGTCAGGGGTGAAAGTGACGGAATGTACGTGTGCTTTCTCCTGTCTTTCTTTATTGGGGCCTGTGCCGGTGTGCTGTATCAGCTGTGTCAGGGGGCTTAATGAGCCGTCTGTGCGGATGGGCAGGGCAGAAAGGTTGCCGCCGCTGTAATTGGCGACCATCAGCCATTTCCGGCCTGCGTCCACGGACACATAGCAAGGGTCGTCCCCGCCGCTGGCCTGTCTGTTGAGAAAGCGCAGCCTGCCTGTGTTCCTGTCAAAAGCAAAAGCGCTAACTCCTCCGGGATCATCTTTACCCGTCTCATTGACGGCATACAGGAATTTCCCTCCCGGCGCCAGGGCCAGGTAGGAGGGATTTACGGTTTCCGCGGTGCTGAGGAGAGTGGCATCACCTGTAGCGGCATCGAACTGGTAGACATAGATGCCCTTGCTGGCATTGCCCTTCGTATAGGTGCCTGCGAACAGATGGAATTTTTGTGCGAAGCCGGACAGTGTGCACAATGTGATGGAAAGAAGAAGGATCAGACGCATGACCAAATTTAAAGTAAAAAAGCCGGCTTACACCGGCTTTTTTGTTCATTTAACGAGTTTTACATTTACTGCATTCAGGCCCTTTTTGCCATTTTGAAGATCAAACTCCACGCGATCATTCTCCTTGATCTGATCGATCAGCCCACTGGCATGTACAAAAGTTTCCTTATTGCCGTCGTCGTGCTTTATAAAACCAAATCCCTTCTCGGTGTTAAAGAATTTCACGGTACCTGTTGTCTTGTTGTCCATCATTATTTTTTTGGTATTAAAATGAGCCGCAAGATATGCTTTTTTGAGGGAAGATACCGGTACATTCGGAATTTACGGTAACGGGATGAGTAATATACGATGGGCTTTCCGTATCTTTTACGAATTGAAAAAACCTCTATAGAGTAGTGTAAGGGTTTGCTTTTACCTCCACATAAGATAACCACAAATGGTAATAGATTGGTCATATGAAAAATTTGTTTTCTCTTATGACTGACGGAACTTTGTACCATGAATGAATGATAGATCCGTATCGTTATGGAAAACCAAGTAAGACATAAGATCCATTACCTTTGAAAAACCAGCAATTTCCAATGTCCTGTCCTGTTTAGGGCTCACTGTAAGAAACGTCCTTCTTATGGTAAATTACTTACCCCGTTCCGGGTCCCCGGAGCGGGGTTTTTGTTGTCGTCTTCCTTACCTTTGCGCTTCATCAATTGGTATCAACATATGTCCACGATCAATGAAGCAATGGTATCCCCTGCCCAGCTTAACCGGCTTATACGTCAAAGACGGAGTACTTTTATCGATCAGTTTGAAAATGGCCGCAGGATAGAGGACGAGATCATCTGGCAATTGCTGGAGAATGCCACCTGGGCGCCTAATCATAAGCATACCGAACCCTGGCATTTCACCGTATTTACAGGGGAAGGATTAAAAAGATTCGCCGCTTTTCAGGCTGAACGGTATCAGCAGACGTCCGGTGAAAAGTTCAAGCAGGATAAATATAACAAGCTGCTGGAAAACCCTCTGAAAGCTTCCCATATCATTGCGATCATCCTTCGCCGCAGCACGACCACCGATATCCCGGAGATGGAAGAGATCGCTGCGGTGTCCTGTGCGGTAGAGAACATATACCTGTCGCTGACGGCTTATGGATTGGGTGGTTACTGGAGCACGGGAGGACCTACTTTTGATCCAGGGGCCAGGGAATTCTTCGGTCTGCAAGAAGGGGACAGGCTGATGGGTTTTTTTTACCTGGGGTATGTACGGGTACCTTCGGTGGCGGGGTCAAGAAGGCCTGTGGGAGAGAAAACTACCTGGGTGAAAGAATAGAAAAGAATAGAAATGAGTACCTTTCCTGTATAAAATTCTTTCCAATCATGCGTAAGCTTTATTTTATTCCCGCGGCATTGCTCCTCGGGCTCGCCGCCTGTAACAATGCGGGCGACCAGGCTGCCGCTTCCGGCGACACTACTCAGAAGGCAGGTCAGGACACTATGGCGATGGATCACAAGGTTGACAGCGCTCAGGCCATTGCGCCGTTGCCGGAAGTGCCGGCTGGTGCAAAGGTCTATTTT
>DASZVM010000158.1:0-6397 GCA_035547295.1 Puia sp.
TTCATCATAAGGTATAAATCCATTTTACATCATGGATATGTATGAGAGCACATTCATTGAGCTCTGGGACGAGCTGAATAAAAGTAGGGTCCGCTACATAATGGTCGGCGGATTTGCTGCTAATCTTCATGGTTATCATCGTTTAACAGAGGATATCGATCTTTATATCGAAGACACTATTGAGAACAGGAAAAAATTAAGAGAAGCTTTCAAGAAATTGGGTTTGGGGGATTTTGAGCCTATCGAAAGGATACAATTCCTTCCGGGCTGGGTCGATTTTCAATTGAACAATGGGGTCCATTTGGATATCATGACATCTTTGAAAGGAGTCTCACTTTCTTTTGATGAATGTTTACAAATAGCCCCGATTGCTGAAATTGAGCATGTACAGGTACCCTTTTTACACATTAACCAGTTGATTGATAATAAGAAAGCAGTTAATCGTCCGAAGGATCAAACTGACGTGCAAGCTTTGGAAAGGATTCAGGAACTTTCTAAAAGGAAAGCCTAAATCCCTCACTTACCTTTTTTTAATGTTCATTTCATATTCTCCCCCTCCCCCCTTATCTTTGCGCAAAATTTAGAGGGTGGGTATGTTATCAAATAGCTTCAAATCTACATTGGTCGCGGTTTTCAGCTTAGCTTGCTTGCTTTTTTCATCAAATTTGTCCGCTCAGCCGGAAGCACCTAAGATCAACCCCTCCAAGATCATCCTGGAGCACGTAGCGGATGCCCACGAATTCCACTTTTTTACCCTTAGCAAACACCCTGTAAGCATTCCCCTGCCGGTGATCCTCTATTCCCCTGCCAAGGGCTGGTCCGTATTCATGTCTTCCGAATTCAAGCATGGCGAAGAGGTTTACAATGGCTACCGTCTGCTGAACGAAGAATACGTAGAGGAAAACAAGCTGGACGAAAAAATATACAAGCCCGGAAAGATCTTTGCCGCAGATGCCTCCGGAAATCCCGATGCCGGCGTCAAAGTATACGATCTCTCCCTGGGCCGCAATGCCGTCCAGGTGATCATTTCCGTCATCCTGCTGATATGGATCATGAACAGCGTGGCCGGTAAATACGCTAAGGGCCAGGGGATCAGGACGGCTCCGTCCGGCTTCCAGAATGCGGTTGAGCCTGTCATCACCTTTGTCCGTGACGAGGTAGGGAAATCCAATCTGGGCGACAAGTACGAAAAGTACATGCCCCTCCTGCTATCCCTCTTCTTTTTTATCCTCATCAACAGCCTGATCGGTCTTTTACCGGGTACGGCCAACGTAACGGGTAATATCGCCTTTACCGCCGTGCTGGGGATCATCTCCTTTATCGTCATCCTGTTCAGCACGAATAAACATTATTGGGGGCATATCGCCAACCCGCCCGTGCCGCTGGGGGTAAAACCGATCATGATCCCCGTGGAGATCATGGGTATCTTTACCAAACCCTTTGCCCTTATCATCCGTCTTTTTGCGAATATGATCTCGGGGCATATCATCATCCTGAGCTTTATCTGTCTGATCTTCATCTTCGGCGCCATGAACACCGCGCTGGGCTGGGGCACCTCGCCTTTCTTTGTCGCGCTGGCGGTCTTTATCTATCTCATTGAAATATTAGTTGCATTCATACAGGCATTCATCTTTGCAAACCTTACCGCAGTGTTTATCGCGCAGGCCTTCGAGAACGGTCATGCCGACCACGGCGAAGGTCATCACGACGATGCCGTAATGGTGTAACCCAAACGCTTTTTTCATTATAAAACCAAGTATCATGACGTTGATGACTATTCTGTTGGAAGTACAGCCTGGTTATGGTGCGATTGGCGCAGGTCTTGCCGCCATCGGTGCCGGCATCGGCATCGGTCAGATCGGTAAAGGCGCTGTTGAAGCCATTGCCCGTCAACCGGAAGCTTCAAACGACATTCGTGCAAACATGATCCTGGCTGCGGCCCTGGTTGAAGGTGTTGCCCTTCTGGCTGCTGTTGCAGGTCTGCTGGCTGTGTTCAAATAAGCAGCTGTCGCACGTAAAAATCGTACTGCATCCGGAGCACAGGGCCGAGGATGCAGTATCTTTATCTCAGAGCATTTGAAACAAAAATAATTGTATGGATCTATTAACGCCCGACTTAGGCCTCTTTATCTGGAACCTCCTGGCTTTTCTCATCCTGTACCTGATCTTACGCAAGACAGCCTGGAAACCCATCCTGAAATCCCTCAACGAACGGGAGCAGGGGATCTCCGATTCCCTGGCTACCGCCGAGAAGGTAAAGGCCGAGATGGCGCAGCTGAAGAGCGAGAACGAGGCCCTGCTGGCCAAGGCACGTGAAGAAAGGGCCCAGCTGCTGAAGGAAGCCCGTGAGACAAAGGACAAGATCATCAACGAAGCAAAGGATCAGGCTAAGCTGGAAGCCGGCAAGATCATCGCCGATGCGCGGACTGCCATCGAACAGCAGAAAATGGCCGCTATCACGGAAGTGAAGAACCAGGTAGGCAATCTGGTGATCGAGGTATCCGAAAAGATCCTGCGTCGCGAGCTGTCCGACAAGAACGAGCAGGAAAAATATATCAGGACGCTCACCGACGAAGTAAAACTGAATTAGAACCAAGAAGCTTACAAAGCACAAGAAAAGAAAATGCCCAATCCCCGTTTAGCCGCCCGATATGCGAAATCACTGATCGACCTGGCCATTGAAAAAGGCCGGCTGGAAGCCGTGCATGACGATATGCTGTTCCTCCGGCAAGCGATCCGTGGTAGCAGGGAGCTGGCCAATTTGTTGAAGAGCCCCATCATCAATTCCGACAAGAAGGACAAGATATTGGATGCCATCACGGCCGGAAAGGTTTCCACGATCACCGCCACTTTCAACAAGCTGTTGCTGAGCAAGGGCCGTGAATCCTATCTGCCGGAGATCGTTACGGCATTTATAGACCAGTACAAGGAGTACAAAGGCATTCAAACGGTGAAGCTGACGACGGCCGTACCCGTGACCGAGGAAGTGAAAAAGGCCATCATGGATAAGATCAGCGCGGACAGGCACCTGAAGAATATCGAGCTGGTGACGGCCGTGGATGAAAGCCTCATCGGGGGCTTTGTCCTGGAGATAGGGGATGAGCTGGTGGACGGCAGCATCGCCTTCGATCTGAAAAATATCAAGAAGCAATTCCAGAATAACGACTTTATCTATAAGATAAGATAGCTTGCAAATAAGATTACATCAAACAGACAACAATATAAGTTATGGCAGAGATCAAACCAGATGAAATTTCAGCAATATTGCGCCAGCAATTGAGCAACTTCAATGTTTCCGCTGAGCTGGAAGAAGTAGGCACCGTGCTGCAGGTTGGGGACGGGATCGCCCGTGTCTATGGCCTGAACAATGTCAGCGCCGGTGAACTGGTGGAATTTGAGAATGGCGTCAGGGCCATCGCCCTCAACCTGGAAGAGGACAATGTGGGCGTGGTATTGATGGGTGAGAGCGGTGAGATAAAGGAAGGTGCGAAAGTACGCCGTACAGGGAACATCGCCTCCATTAAAGTAGGGGACGGCATGCTGGGCCGCGTGGTCAATACGCTGGGCGAACCCATCGATGGTAAAGGTCCCATCACCGGAGAAAAATATGAGATGCCCCTGGAACGCAAAGCTCCCGGTGTTATCTTCCGTGAGCCTGTAAAGGAGCCCCTTCAGACAGGTATCAAGGCCATCGACGCCATGATCCCCATCGGCCGCGGACAGCGTGAGCTGATCATCGGCGACCGTCAGACAGGCAAGACCGCCATTGCCATCGACACGATCATCAACCAGAAAGAGTTCTTTAAAGCAGGCAAACCTGTTTATTGCATATACGTCGCCATCGGACAAAAAGCATCCACCGTCGCAGGTGTGATGAAGACCCTGGCCGACAACGGGGCCCTGGATTATACGGTGATCGTTGCCGCATCGGCATCCGACCCGGCTCCTCTCCAGTTCTACGCTCCTTTTGCCGGTGCCGCCATCGGTGAATATTTCCGTGATACAGGCCGCCCCGCCCTCATCATCTATGATGACCTTTCCAAACAGGCCGTGGCTTACCGGGAAGTATCCCTGCTGCTGCGCCGTCCTCCCGGCCGTGAGGCTTATCCCGGGGACGTGTTCTATCTCCACAGCCGTCTGCTGGAACGTGCCGCGAAGGTCATCAGCGACGACAGCGTAGCAAAGAATATGAACGATCTGCCCGAATCTATCAGGCACCTGGTAAAGGGCGGTGGTTCTCTGACAGCCCTGCCCATCATCGAGACACAGGCAGGCGACGTATCCGCTTATATCCCCACGAACGTGATCTCCATCACCGACGGTCAGATATTCCTGGAAGGCAACCTGTTCAACTCCGGTATCCGTCCCGCTATCAACGTAGGTATCTCCGTTAGCCGGGTGGGTGGTAACGCACAGATCAAATCCATGAAGAAGGTGGCCGGTACCCTCAAGCTGGACCAGGCCCTCTACCGTGAGATGGAAGCCTTCTCCAAATTCGGCGGTGACCTGGATGCTGCTACCAAGCTGGTGATCGACAAGGGAGCCCGTAACGTGGAGATCCTGAAACAGCCTCAATATTCTCCTTTCACAGTAGAAAAACAGGTGGCGATCATCTACCTGGGTACACAAGGTCTGCTGCGTCAGGTGCCTGTCAGGAAGATAAAGGAATTCGAAGATCATTTCCTGCTGGAAATGGAGAACAAGCTGCCTGATGTGCTGGCCGAGTTCAAGAAAGGCAACCTACCTGACGACGGTGTCAAAAAGATGGTGGAATTAGCCAACGGGCTTATCCCACAGTACAAATAACCAATCAAAAAAAACCCTGCAATTGCGGGGTTTTTTTATGGGAATCACTTGCAGATTTAAAATTTTTTGGCAATCTTTACAACGTCAACACGACACCTTCCAAGCTCCCGGAAAAACAGTTCAAGTCAATTATTTCCAATCTCTTTTCTTCTGATCATCCGTACGAAAGCCATTTAATTATTTATTGCTTTACAAGTGTTTTCGGCTAATTAGTCATTATAATACTATTATGGCCGTTGCTCCTTCTTCCGGTGCATTACCGTTGCAGGCTGCGGCTGTCAAGGATATTCAAAAGTTTAGTTTTAAAGGGTACGATCAACAACCGCCGGGCTTTTCTAAGCCTGGCTTTTTGTTTTGTGGATAAGCCCCATGGCCGCCTTTTCACCGGTGGAATAAGGGGTTTGGCCGGCGGATGAAGCCGGTTTTACCGGGAAGTGTTGTCTTTAATTTGGTTTATGATATAAACTAGTTTAGTTTTATGGTAAATCTATGAGACGATGACACCAAAGACTGCCTTATTCATTGCCTTTTCCCTTCTGGCCACCAGCCTCCGGGCGCAGACGACCATCTCGGGCACAGTGAAAGACACCAAAGGCCATCCGGTACGGGGGGCCAGCATCACCATCAAGGACTCTTATGATGGGGCTACGGCGGACTCCACCGGCGCTTTTCGCTTTAAGACCACGGAAACAGGCGCCCATACCCTTACGATCACCAATATTGGCTATAATCCCGTCGAACAGCCGATCACCCCTTCCGGCGAAGCTATTACCCTTCATATCGTGATGAAAGAGCAGCTCAGCGAATTAAAGGCTGTCACGATCACTGCGGGCTCCTTTACGGCAGGGGATGCAAAAAGAGGGGCCGTGCTCAGCTCGCTGGATGTGGCCACGACAGCAGGCTCCAATGCCGATATAACCGCTGCCCTCAAGACCTTGCCCGGGGCCCAGCAGGTAGGCGAATCGGAAGGTCTTTTTGTCCGGGGCGGCGCAGGATACGAGACAAAACAGTATATCGACGGTACCCTGGTGAACAACCCTTATTTTACCAGCATCCCCGATATCGCCACCAGGGGCCGCTTCTCCCCCTTTCTTTTTAAAGGCACGGTGTTCAGCACGGGTGGTTATTCGGCCCTGTATGGCCAGGCTTTGTCCTCCGTCGTGCTGCTGGAATCCATCGATCTGCCTGAGAAATCCGAAGTCGACGCCAGCATCTCTCCCATACTGGTGGGGGTAGGGACCCAGCAGCTGGCAAAGGATAAGAGATCGTCCTATGGCATCACCTACAGCTATGTCAACGTAGGCCTGTACTTCAAGGCCGTCAAACAACAGCCGGACTATTTTAAGATGCCGCAGTTCCACAACGGCGACGCCAATTTCCGGATAAGGACGAAGAATGGAGGCATGATCAAATACTATACGACCTTTGCCTATAATGAGCTGGGGCTTCGCAGACAGGACATCGACACTTTGTCCGCCAAGGATGCCTTTGGTCTCACCAACCACAACTGGTACAATAACCTCAGCTGGCGGGAATACCTGAACAACGGCTGGAAAATGGACCTGGGCGCCAGCTACAGCACCAACCTGGA
>DASZVM010000159.1:0-3708 GCA_035547295.1 Puia sp.
TTGATACTGCACCCGGTTACGACATCGTCTAACCCTTTCGACACCTCATCGAAGGTTTACTTGCGTTCGTCTTCTTACAGCTCACCTGACACCTTTAACGATGCCTTTTCTTCTATCGCTCCCCACCACGGCTACTTGACCGCAGCAGCTTAGAAGTAGTTTGATGCCAACGCCTGCACGTCGATACCGGGAGGCCATCTCCCATCTTTTACAAAGCATCAAATTCCAAATTCAAAGAACTCTTCATTTGTTCGTGCCGCCTAGTAACCCAGGTTCTGGGAAAGATTCTGATTAACATCCCTCTCCGATTGTGGTATCGGCATCAGCAGGTGATTGTCATCGATGGTAAACCCTTCCGCCGCCTTGGCTTGCTGAAATCTCTTCAGCCTGATCAGGTCGTTACGCCGATGCCCCTCTACACAGAATTCCCGCAGCCGCTCATCCACCAGCGCCGTAACAAAATCATCGGCCGAAGGCGTATTGGCCATGGTCAGAGGCCTGGCCCCCAGCCCTGCTCTTGCCCTGACAGCATTGATACCATCGAACTTCGTGGCATCACCCGCATTCAAAGCATTCTTCGCCTCCGATTGCATCATCAGCACATCCGCATACCGTAGCACGATCCAGTTATTCCTGCCCAATGACCCCGCCGAAACGCCCGGGTCCCGGTACTTGGAGATATAGGTCACCCCCGCATCGACAGTCCCCAGGTTGACAGCCTTTCTCTTATCATCCACGTCATATATGTGCAGAAAATGGTCCGTAGGTAAAAAAGAGGCAAAGCCGCCCAGTGATTCGGGATCGAACATCAGGTTCGTAATGTTCACATTGCCGGGAGGATCGCCGAACTGGACGGCAAATATGCTCTCAGGGCCATTCTTTGTATTTACATCGAAGATATCTGCATAATTGGGACTGAGGGTCAGCACCGAAGAATGGCTGGCCGAATAAGCGATGAGCTTGTTGCACTCATCCAGCGCCTTCTGATAAAAGTCCGCCCCACCGCCCATGCTCGCCTTTTTCAAATAAACCCTCGCCAGCATCGCAGACGCTGCTTCGGAAGTTGCCCGTCCCACCTCGCTGGCAGGCAGCGCATCCATATGCAGGCAGTTCGCTTCCGCAAACAGCAGGTCCTTGATCACCTGGTCAAACACAGAGTCCGCTGACGTCCGGTACGGAAATAAAATAGGGTTCTTCCCATCGATCATCAACGGCACTGCCCCAAACTCCGAAGCCAGATCATAATAAGCCATCGCACGCAAAAAGTATGCATTCCCTACCAGGTTATTCCTGCGCGTAACATCCATTTCGATGCCGGGGACATAGGCTATCACATCATTCGCATTCTTGATCAGCAGGTAGCTGTCCGTCCACCAGATAGTCAACACCGCATTGGGCGCCGTGTAAGTGCCTGTGTAGATCTGCATTCTGTCCGCATTGGGCGCATTGGGATAGAATATATCCCCCGCCAGTTCATTGACAAGGTACACGCCCCGCTGATAATAGGGCTGGTATTGCAAGGGACCGAATGCCCCGTTCAGGGCCGCTTCGGCATCCTGCTCGGTCTTGTAAAAATTTTCAGGAGTGATGGCGCTATGCATTTTCTCCGTCAACGCCTTCTTACAGGAGACGCCTCCCGCAAGAACAGCTATCGTCACGGCTATGGTTATATATCTTTTCATGATGATTTGAAGTTTGACTCGAACAATTTTTTTCTTAAAACCCGAATTTTACCCCCACCAGGTAGGTCCTGTAATTGGGATAGGCATTATAATCGGTGCCCAGGGACATGGCGTTCGCATCCGTAAACGAATTCACTTCGGGATCATACCCCTTGTACTTTGTAAAGGTCACCAGGTTTTGGGCCGTCACATATACATTCGCCGTCTTGAACACATGCGTGATCCGGGGCAGAGGCACATTGTACGATAAGGTCACGGTTTTCAGACGGAGGAAGCTGCCGCTCTCGAATACATCGCTGGTCACACCCGTAGACCTCCTCCTGGTGCTGATGATGGACGGCAGCGTATTGCTGGTCCCCGCCCCATGCCAGCTTTGCGTACCCACATACGCCAGCTTGTTGAACGTAGGGTCTCCGTTCTGGATCTCATACAGGTTCTCATTGAATATCTTATTCCCATAAACCCCCTGGAAGAATACATTCAGGCTAAAAGCTCCCACCGACAAGTCACTGGTGAACCCATAGATGAACTTGGGCAGCGCCTGTCCGATGATCATTCTGTCAGCGCCCGTGATCAGGCTGTCGCCGTCCAGGTCCTTATAGACGGGGTCGCCGGGACGCACTGCATCCTTCGTACCGCTCTTATTGATCTGGTCCTGCGTTTGATAGATACCGTCGAACACATAGCCGTAAAACGAGCCTATCGGGTTGCCCGGTTTCAATATACCCGACCATCCGCCGCCGCCGTTGAATACACTGGCGCTCAGGTCACCCTTATAGATATATTTGTTGGGCGACAGGTCCAATACTTTATTCTTATTGCTCGAAAAGTTAAAGGTCGTGCTCCATTTCACCAGGCTTTGGTCGATGTTCACCGTGGTAAACGCTATTTCATACCCCTGGTTGGATACGCTCCCCGCATTCACCAGCGAAGAGGTAAACCCCGTCGTCGTCGGCACATTCACGCTCAGCAGGAGGTTGGAGGTCTTTTTATAATAATAGTCTGCCGTCATGTACACCCGGTTATTCCAAAGCCCCAGGTCCACACCGATGTCCGTACAGGCAGTAGACTCCCATTTCAGATTGGGATTGGGAATGTTATTTGACGAGGCCCCCACGACAAGGACAGGCGTCACACCCAGCGAATACTGCGGATAAGGAACATACTGGCTCAGGGAATTATAATTGCCGATCTCCTGGTTCCCCGTGACGCCATAGCTGATCCTCAATTTCAGATCGCTGATAGACGGCGCCTGCCGCTTGATAAAACTTTCCTGCGACACACGCCAGGCAAGCGCTCCGGAAGGGAAATAACCCCATTTGCTGTTCTCGCCAAACCGGGAAGAGCCGTCCGCGCGCATGGTAAAGGTTAGCAGATACTTATCCATTAGCCGGTAGTTCACCCTGCCGAAATAGGATGCCAGCGTATTTTCATCATAATTGGACGAAGGCTGCGCAGGTATGCCCAGCGCCAGGTTGTCTACCCCCAGCACATTGGAAGAAAGGTTCGTGACACCCGCGTTGAAGGATTTATTATACCAATGCTGAAAAGTAAAACCGCCCGTTACATCAAAAGCATTATTCTTGTCGATGCTTCCGTTATAGTTCACCGTATTTTCCGTCAGCCATTCATAGCTCCTGCCCGAGGACTGGCTGGCCCTTCCGATGCCTGCGCCGATAAACAGATCGGTAGGCACGAAGTTCTCGCCTCCCAGAGCCGAGTAGTTGGCGCCAAGGCTGCTGCGGACCTTCAATCCCTTGATGATCTCATATTCCGCATAAAAATTGCCAAACACGCTCATGTTATACGTTTCCTGTCTCGCCTTGTCGGTATAGGCCACGGGATTACCGATGGGGCTCACCAGCCCGGAAGGACCGTTGTTGACATATGTATAATTCCCTTCATTATCCTTCACCGGCAGTATAGGATTGAAACGTACCGCATCCCAAAGCACGCTGGCATCCGTTGACCCGCCCTGCGTATTCACTGTCGTCATATTCTGATAGCTGTAGCTCGCCTGGGAAGA
>DASZVM010000160.1:0-3344 GCA_035547295.1 Puia sp.
CATCGAGGTAGTACGAGCCTTTATAGCCCTGAAGCAATTCGCCATCGAGAATCTCCTCGACGACAAAGCCGCCGCGAGACATTGGGAAGACCGCGAAAGGATTGGTTTCAAAAAGAGAGAAGGATAATCTTACTGTGCCGCTGCTTTACGGGTAGTCACCGGCTCCAATCGCCGGATGATCGTCGTATTGCCCGAAATAAAGCTGAGGGGGTCCTGGTTGAGCACACGGCTCATCGCCTCATACAACTCCGGCAGCTCGTGTCTGAACTGTACTGAATTCTCAAAGAACAGCTCTATAGCCACTGCCCAGAACTCATGATAGTTGGTGGCGGCATAGTCCCCCAGTAAATTCCTGGCGCCACCCTGCATGGCAGTAAAGATGGGACGGGCTACTTTGGAAAAATTATGGAACTCTTTTTTAAAGTGCTTATCCTCTTCCGTCCGGGTGACAAAGTTGACGTAGGCAAGCGCATGCCCCATCTCATGCAGGCCCACATTGCAATTGGGTGTCTGACCGGACATGCCTTTGACAAAATTATCCCAGGAAAGATAAATACCCGATTGATCGACATGTCCCATAAAAGGCCGGGAGTAGAATCCATAATGATAATCGTCCCTTAAAATGAAGATATCATCAAAGTAATTGAGCTTGAACTTCTCCAGGCCAAAAGTAAGCTGGACCGCCGCTGCACTGACCAGGATGGGCATCTCGGCATTCTGTTCCACCTCTATATAATGGAAGTTCTTCGATTGTTGGAACTGGTAAGTACGAAAGAGGAACTTCCTTTGTTCTTCCAGCCCCAGCCGGTTGTAGTATTTGAGGTGACGTGATATGACGGAATGATAAAAGGTCTCTGCCGCAATAAACCGTTTGTATTGATGTTTAGTGTAGAGGCGTTGAAAAAGCAATGTCACCGGGCGGTTAAGAAGAAGTATTCCCAGTACCAATGCAATTATGACGAGAATTTCCATAAGGTTCCATTTTTCTTTGTGATTCAAAAAGAAACGATTGTTACATCGGGCCTTACATTGGTGTTGGATACGGTAACTATGGCTTTCGGGTCAGAGAAGAGAAGAAAACCTAGGTAGGTTAATCAAGAGGAAATGAATCATTACGGATTGCAGACAAGATAGAAATAATATTTAAAAATCAAAAGCCTTGTGGAGATGTTTTCATTAAATATTCCTTACAAATTGACAATCAATTTATTAGAAATAGACTCTTCCAGGAGGTCCAGATCGATGACCTTACGGGGCGTGAGAGGGTCCTGGTTGAGAAGGACACACAGCGAGTTGTACAGTTCCGGCAGCTGCCGCTTGAAGGCGTGGGTCTTTTCGAAAAAAGTTTCTATGCTGACCGCCCAAAATTCCTGGTAATTGGTGGCGGCATAAGGGTCCAGGATAGTGGTTTCGCCTGCCTGCATCCGCTCGAACAATGGGCGGGCCTTTTCTGAGAAATCCTTGAACTTATCATGAAAGGTATTGTCCTTGCCATCTTCCACTGTAAAATTGACATAAGCCAGGGCATGGGCCATTTCATGCAGGCCGACATTCTGTCCATCTGAATAATCGGTAAATTCCCTGATGAAATTTGACCAGGAAAGGTAAATACCGTCTTCGCTGACATGACCTTCAAAGGGCATGTTATAAAGTCCAAAGCGGTAATTCTCCCTTAAAATGTAAATAGTTTTAAAATAATCGAGTAAATAGTGCTCCAGGCCGAAAGTGAGCTGGACTGCGGCAGCACTGATCAGCAGGGGCATCCGTTCTTCTTTCTCCAGGTCTACATATTCAAATTCCTTATCCTCCATAAAATGGAGCACCCGGCGTAGAAAACGGTCTCTTACCGTGTCGTCCAGGCTCTTATAATAAGGATTATATTGCGATAGGATATTATCGAAGTCCCAATGCCTGTCGTCATATATACGGGTGATCTTCACCGTCCTGATCTTTTTAAGGACCAGGCGGCTCAGCCTGGCGATAACAAAAACAGCTATTACGAGGCCTATGATCAGGGCAATTTCGGTCAACAAACGCATATCTCGGAAAAATACAGTTTTTTCCCGCTTTTACAATGATAAGAGGGTCATTCCCCCTGTCAATGTGCATAATTTTTAAATTACCTTTGCCCCTCATGAAAAATCTTCAGGATGTATAGAACTCATACTTGCGGGGAATTAAGACAACAACATGCCGGGGCCGCCGTGACCCTGGCCGGCTGGGTACAGACAGTGCGTAAATTCGGCAGTATTACTTTCGTCGATCTTCGGGACCGTTATGGTATTACACAGCTGCTCTTCGGAGAAGAGCTGAACCGTCAGCTGACGGAGGATCCTCCCGGACGTGAGTTCGTCCTCCAGGTAGTGGGGACAGTATCCGAGCGGACAAATAAGAATCCTAATATACCCACCGGGGATATCGAGATAAAGGTAACCTCCTACAAGACCCTCAACAGATCTGTCACGCCTCCTTTTACCATCCAGGACGACACGGATGGAGGAGATGACCTGCGTATGAAATACAGGTACCTGGACCTCCGGCGTAATGCGGTGAAAAAGAACCTGGAATTGCGATATGCCGTCAACAGGGCTGCCCGCAACTACCTGCATGAGCAGCAGTTTATGGACATCGAGACACCATTCCTCATCAAGTCCACTCCGGAAGGGGCCCGGGACTTTGTCGTCCCGTCCCGTATGAACCCCGGGCAGTTCTATGCCCTTCCCCAGTCTCCGCAGACCTTCAAACAGCTGCTGATGGTCAGCGGCTATGACAGATATTACCAGGTAGTAAAATGTTTCCGTGACGAGGACCTCCGGGCAGACCGTCAGCCGGAATTCACACAGATAGATTGTGAGATGAGCTTTGTCGAACAAGAAGATATCCTCAATATGTTTGAAGGCATGATCAAACATATCTTCAAGGCCGTCAAGAACATCGATTATCCGGAAAAGGTAGAGCGCATGAGCTGGGAGCAGGCCATGTGGACCTATGGCAATGACAAGCCCGATATCCGATATGGCATGAAGCTGCTGAACCTGAAGTCGGCCTTCCATCTGAGCGACGGGTCCGTCACAGCTACGGGTGAGCTGATCAATGGAGCGGGTTTTGGCGTATTCGACAATGCGGAGACCGTGCTGGCCATTGCCGTACCTGGTTGCAGCGAATACACCCGTAAACAGACGGACGAGCTCACCGAATGGGTCAAACGCCCGCAAATAGGCATGCAGGGCTTAGTATTTATAAAATACAATGCGGATGGCAGTCTCAAAAGCAGCGTAGATAAATTTTATAATGAAGAGAAGCTAAAAGCCATTGCCGCCGCGGCCGGGGCTGTCCCCGGCGAC
>DASZVM010000161.1:0-7760 GCA_035547295.1 Puia sp.
TCAACCTCATCACGCTTCTCATAGGCGCCTCCGCAGACGGCCTGGAGATCCTTTCCAAACAGAACGAATGGGTACCCGTTACGTCCCTGCCCGAGCAGATTGTTGTAAATGTGGGGGATATGTTACAACGGCTTACCAATAACAAATTGAAGTCGACCACTCACCGGGTGGTGAACCCGCCCCGAAAGCTGTGGGGAACAAGCCGGTATTCCATCCCCTTTTTCCTGCATCCCAAAAGTTCGATGAGTCTCGCCTGTCTTCCAGAGTGCATCGATGCCGCTCATCCCAAACAATATCCGGATGCGACAGCCGGGGAATACCTGGACGAACGCCTGAAAGAGATCGGCCTGAAAAAGTAGGAGATTATACGCCCAAAACCTTAAATACTAAAAAGGCTGACATGGCGCCTGCTGCAAAACAAAGTGTCAGCTTTATTATAATGAGCATCTTTCCCTCGACAGCGAGGCTTTTGAAGTTACTGATCATTGTGTTTAGGGTCGATAATGTGCAGTGTATCCATTAAATTAGCTACGGCCCTACGAATCTAGGAGTTTTTGGTTACAGTTTTTAATCAATTTTTAATCTCCATGGTCTTTTTTGCAGCTTTTCCTTAAAAACATTTACGCGGGGGACCAGTTTTCCCCTTATTTCCCTGAACCACTTCTGCGGTTTACCCTGTTCCTGCCCATTTTCAATACCGCTCATCAGACGATTTCCGCCATTCTTGTAAACCGGACCTTAGTCTAACCCGGCCCACTTTCGACCCCAAACCCACGCCGGACGGGAGTTTCATTTAATCCCTATTAGTAGTTTATAAAAATTACCTTCCTTAATTCAGTACTTTGTGTTGCATAGTACTAAAAATGTATCTATCTTTGGTTTGACATAAGGATTATATCACCATATAAGCACAAAATCGAAGCGTATGAATATTGAGAACACCCAGAGCCAGATGCGAAAAGGTATCCTGGAGTTTTGTATTCTCTCGGTTATTCGGCGCGGCGAGGCCTACCCCTCGGATATCGTGGAAGAAATGAAGGCCGCCAACCTGAATATATTGGAAGGCACCCTCTACCCCTTGCTCACCCGGCTGAAGAATGCAGATATGCTCACCTACCGTTGGGTAGAAAGCAATTCAGGCCCTCCCCGCAAATATTTTTCCCTGACGCCAAAGGGAGAGGCTTTCTACAGCGAGCTGGAAGCCACCTGGAACGAGCTGGCAAATGCCGTTCACACGCTCGCCAACAAAAAAACCTGAACCCTTTAAAACCCCCTTCTTTTCAATTTCAACCTTCAAATACAACTCAAATGAAAAAGATCATCAACATAAACTTTCATAGCAGGGTGGTACCCATCGAAGAGACCGCCTATGAAATGTTGCAGCAGTACATCGAAAGTCTGCGCAGGCATTTCGCTAATGAAGAAGGTAGGGATGAAATTATCAGCGATATCGAAAATCGCATTGCCGAGCTTTTCTCTGAAACCCTGAAAAAAGGAGCAGCCTGTATCACCGATGATGATGTGAACGCCGTCATCGCCAGCATGGGAAGACCCGAAGACTTTGAAGATGAAGAACCCGCCGCCGCCGGCGCCACAGGCCAGGGAACCCATTCCCAGGAACAACAATACTCGCAATACGGCAGCAGCGAACCTCGCCGGCTCTATCGCTCGGATAATGAAAAGATCCTGGGTGGCGTTTGCGGTGGTCTGGCCAATTATATGGGCATCGACCCCGCCATCATGCGGATCATCTTTGTCCTGATCACCTTTGGCTGGGGTGCCGGTTTCCTTTTATATATCATCCTTTGGGTAGTCCTCCCTACCAAAACCCTGCCGCCGGCAGCCCGCAAGCGGCTGTACCGTAACCCCGACGACAGGGTCATCGCCGGCGTGGCCAGCGGTCTGGCAGCCTATTTCCACATCGAAGTATGGATACCCCGTCTCATCTTCGCCTTGCCGATCATATTGAGCATCCTCGCCTCCATCCTCCGTCATATCTGGTTTGATTGGGACAGCCCCGCATTTATCACAGGCGGTTTTGGCGGCACCCTGTTCATCAGCTATATCATTCTATGGATAATCCTTCCCGAGGCGACCTCCGCCTCGGAGAAGCTGGAGATGCGTGGTGAAAAAGTAGACATCGAGTCGATCAAGAATACGATCAAGAGCGACCTGGACAGTTTCGCCAAAAAAGCGGGGAATTTCGGCACGGAAATGAAATCCACGTTTCAAAGGACAAGCGAACAGGTGAAACAAAACACCCAGAATTTCGCATCGGAAGCCTATCCCGCGGCCCGCAGGACCGGCAGCGGCATCGGACGTGCCATCGGAATACTGTTTAAGGCCTTCTTCCTGTTCATCGCCGGTGTGATCGCCTTCTGCCTGATCATGGTGCTGATAAGTCTTGTTTTCCGGGGTCATGGTATCCTCACGGTCAAGAACTATATCCTCACCGGTTTCTGGCAAAATCTGCTGGCCTGGGGAACTTTCTTTCTTTTCCTGGTGGTACCTGTCATCGGTCTCCTGGTCTGGTTGATCCGCCGCATCACCGGTGTCCGCTCACGCCAGCCTTATCTCCGCTGGATCTTTGTCACCCTTTGGGTCATCGGCCTGTTCGGCGCCATCACGCTGGCAGGGGTCATCCTGAATAATTTTCGCAGCCGTCAACACGTAGAAGAAGAGCTGACCTTGTCCGCCCCTTCCCACAATAAGCTGATCGTAAAAGCAATGGAAGGACACCATGACTATTTTGACGGGGACGACTGGTTCAACTGGGATTGGGACTGGGACGGCAACAGGAACAGCCCTTTCTACAATCTCAATGAAGACAGCTTCATCCTGAACACGGTCCGGGTCAATCTTGCGAAAAGCGAAGACTCCAGCTATCACGTTCGGCTGCTGAAATTCAGCCATGGACAGAACGGCAATATCGCCCGTCACCTTGCCGAGCAGATCCGGTTTCCCGTACAGCAGCAGGACAGCGTACTCTATCTGCCCCAGGGTTTCGCCGTTAACCGCCGGCAAAAATTCCGTAACCAGCAGGTGCTTGTCGTCGTCTCAATACCCGTGGGCAAACGTATCCTCGTCAGCCATACCATCGATGACTACGACTGGTTCAATGTAGACATCCGCAACAGGAATATACGGTGGAACAGACATAAGCGCCAGGATGACGATGACTGGATAAGGGAATGGGACGATGACGTCATCGTCGGCAGCCAGTACGGCTGGTCCAAGGACGAAGATTATACCATGACAAACGAGGGGCTCGTCCGCACCAACAGAAGGAAAGTAGACGGTACAAGGGAAGAGAAAGGTGTGCAAGAAAATAAAAAAGAGGAAAAGAAGAGCGACGAGAACAAGAATTCAGACGAGGATCCCGGCTATCGTTATCACGCTCCGAAATCCACACGTCCTGCGGCCACAGCCGATACCACAAAAAGGACGGCTGCCCTGCGGGCCGCCACGGATGCACACTTATATCTGCTATCAGCACTATTTCAATAGTTGGTTGAAGTTGGAACACAGGCCTTCCGGAGTTCTCCGGGGGCCTTTTCGTATGCCTCCCACCCCTATCTATCCATCCATCTCCAACAACCACTCAAATCCCCTACCTTTGCCGCGCTAAAAAACCATCACATGAAATCCACTCCCTTTACATCTTTCCATATTGCCCTCGGTGCAAAAATGGTCGAATTTGCCGGCTACAATATGCCTATCAGCTACACCGGCATCAATGAAGAGCACCAGGCCGTCCGTAACAACGCCGGCATATTTGACGTAAGCCATATGGGCGAATTTATCCTGAAAGGGGAGCATGCCCTGGACCTGATCCAACGGGTGACGACCAATGACGCATCCAAACTGACAGCCGGCAAGGCCCAGTACAGCGCCCTGACAAATGACCAGGGCGGCATCGTGGACGATCTCATCGTATACTGCCTGGAGCCAGACAAAGCCTATATGCTGGTGGTCAATGCATCCAACATCGAAAAAGACTGGAACTGGATCTCAAAACACAACACGAATAAGGCCGAGATGCATAACATCTCCGACAAGACCTGTCTGCTGGCCATCCAGGGGCCCAACGCGACAAAGATCATGCAGACCCTTACCGACATCGACATCCTGAACCTGAAATATTATACTTTCGAAAAAGGGCGCTTTGCCGGAGTCGACAATGTGCTCATCAGCGCCACCGGGTACACAGGCGCCGGCGGTATCGAGATATACTTCGAGGATAAGGACAACGCAGCAGCTGCTATCTGGAATAAGATATTCGAGGTCGGCGCCCCCCAGGGTCTGAAACCCATCGGTCTGGGCGCCCGGGACACCCTTCGCCTGGAAATGGGCTATTGTCTCTACGGCAATGATATCGACGACACCACCTCTCCCCTGGAAGCAGGCCTGGGCTGGATCACCAAGTTCACCAAGGATTTCACGGCCCGGCCGATCCTGGAAAAGCAAAAGACGGAAGGCGTCCCCCGGAAGCTCGTAGGTTTTGAAATGATAGACAAGGGCATCTGCCGCCATGACTACGAGATAAAAGACTTCTCCGGCACACCCATCGGAAAGGTCACCTCAGGCACCCAGTCCCCCTCTTTGGGAAAAGCCATCGGCATGGGCTATGTCAGCACTGCATTCTCCAGGCTCGATACAAAAATTTATATCAAAGTACGGGATAAGCTCCTCCTGGCCAAAGTAGTAAGGCTTCCTTTCAGCCGATAGTACGGACGCGGTCGAATCCACCCTCGGTATGTCTTTTTTCAGGCAAATCCAAAGCTTGGAATGATTTTTTCTTGTCTATCTTGCCATGCCCACTATTCACCTGACAACGTTTGTTGCCGCCCCTGCCGAGCGGGTCTTCGACCTTTGCCGAAGCATCGACCTGCATAGAAAATCAATGGCCCACACAGGGGAAGAAGCCATCGCCGGCACTGTCTCCGGCCTCATCGGACCCGACGAGACAGTGACATGGAAAGCCCGCCATTTTTTCAAGACCCGCATACTTCGCAGCCGCATTACAGCCATGAACCGTCCTGTTTTCTTCACAGACGAGATGGTGGAAGGCGACT
Organism: Puia sp.; assembly: GCA_035547295.1. Lineage (GTDB taxonomy): Bacteria > Bacteroidota > Bacteroidia > Chitinophagales > Chitinophagaceae > Puia. Next base: position 5,076 of record DASZVM010000161.1, read on the forward strand.
TCAAAAGCCTAAAGCACGAACATCACTTCAAAAGCATCGGCAACGGTACGCTCGTCATCGACCTCTTCCATTTTGAATCCCCTTACGGCGGACTGGGCAAGCTGGCCAATCGCCTTTTCCTCACGGATTATTTAAAAAAATTGCTGGAGCTGCGCAATCACATGATCCGGGAATATGCCGAGTCGGAGAAATGGAAGTTCATCCTGAATAAATAACGTTCCGCTCAAGACGAACTTTCCGGCGGCAGGCGGACGTTCCGCAGCTCGTTTTTGCCCTATAAAGCTTACATTTGCAGACCATTCGCTATGACAAATTCCAGACCCAGCTTATACACCGCTTTATCACCGGCATTACTGCACCTGTATGATCTGAACCACGCCATCGTGGTGATCATTGATGTTCTCAGGGCCACTTCAACGATCGCAACGGCATTGCACAACGGCGCTAAATGCGTTATCCCGGTGGACAGTGTCGCAAAATGCATCGAATTAGGACGGCAGATCGACGGCATCACCGCTGGTGAAAGGGACGGAAAGATCGCAGAAGGCCTGCAGCATGGCAACTCTCCTTTTGAATATCCCACCGATTTCATCGGCGGAAGGACCCTTGTCCTCACCACCACAAACGGCACCAAACTATTACACATGGCCCTTGACAGAGGCGCCGGACAGATCATCACTGGTTCTTTCCCCAATCTGAGCGCTGTCTGCGACTATCTCCTGGATCAGGCGCTGCCGGTCGTACTGGCCTGCGCAGCCTGGAAGGACCGGGTCAACATCGAGGATATGCTGTTCGCCGGCGCCGTCATCAATAAGGTAAAGGAGCGTTTTAATATCAACTGCGACTCTTCGCAGGTAGCGGAAACCGTATACCTGGAGGCTAAAAAAGACCTCTACGGGTTTATGAAGGCCAAAAATGCCTCTCATTATCAACGGCTTTCGGGTTATGGTCTGGAAAAGGACATCCGCTATTGCCTGACCCCCGATGTAGCGCCGGTGCTTCCGTTATATGAAAATGGTAAACTAATCACCCTTTAACCCAACCCGCTGGAATCCCTCCCGATCTCGTAAACCACAAGCGTAATTATCACCTACATTTGCAGGCTGAATAAGTCGGGTGGAACAAAAAAAGAACAATCTTCATATCGCGCTGGTAGGCAATCCAAACTCTGGAAAAAGCTCACTTTTTAATGCCCTCACCGGCCTGAACCAGAAAGTAGGCAACTTTCCCGGCGTCACTGTCGATAAAAAAACAGGTTCCACAGAGCTCTCCCCCGGCCATCCCGTGCAGATCATCGATCTGCCGGGCACCTATAGCCTCTATCCCAAACGCGCCGACGAATGGGTCACCTATAAAGTGTTGCTGGGACAGGACCCCGGCATCCATGCCGACATGGTCGTCCTCCTCGTAGATGCCTCCAATCTGAAAAGGAATCTCCTCTTCTGCTCACAGATCATCGATCTGAAAATACCCGTAGTGGTAGCGCTCACGATGATGGACCTCGCCGCTTCCAAAGGCATCGACATCGACGTGGAAGGACTTGAGCGCGAACTGGGCATACCCGTCGTCTCCGTCAACCCCCGTAAGAATAAAGGCATCCCGCAGCTGAAAAAGATCATCGAGCTGAGGGCACGCCAGCTCCGTCAGACGCCGCCACGGGACTTCATCGCAGGTAATTCCCTCGCCACCGGGGCCATACGGGACGTAAAAGCCCTTTTCAATGGAAAAGAGATCAGCGACTACACAGCCATCCACTACCTGATCAACCACGAAAGCTTCGACTTCGGCCGGGAGCTCCAGGATAAGATCGAGCAGATCGAAAGTATCCATGCCTTTAACCACACCAGGATACAGGCCGACGAGATCATGCAGCGTTATAGCCGCATCAAGAATATCATGCAGCATACCGTGTCCGAGCCGGACCCCTTGCAAAAGACCTTGTTCACGGAAAAGCTGGATAATCTGTTCCTGGACCGTACCTGGGGCTATATTATCCTGCTGGGTGTGCTCTTCCTCCTGTTCCAAAGCGTGTTCTGGATAGCCCAATACCCCATGGACGCCATCGACTGGAGCTTTTCCCGCCTCGGCGCCGGGCTGGGTCACCTGCTCCCCGCATCCTGGTGGAGCGATCTTCTCGTCAACGGCGTACTGGCCGGCCTCAGCGGCATCCTGGTCTTCGTACCCCAGATCATGATCCTTTTCGGGTTGATCACCATCCTGGAAGACACAGGCTATATGGCCCGCATCAGCTTCCTTACCGACAAGCTCATGCGAAAGGTGGGATTGAACGGCAAGAGCGTCATGCCTATGATCAGTGGTTTTGCCTGCGCCGTACCCGCCATCATGAGTACCCGTAATATCGAGAATAAAAAGGAGCGCCTGCTCACCATTCTCATCACCCCCCTCATGAGCTGCAGCGCCCGGCTGCCCGTATATACCATGCTGATCGCCGTGGCCGTCCCCAACCAGCGTGTGCTGGGCATCTTTAATCTCCAGGGACTGGTCATGATGGGCCTTTACATGCTGGGACTCTTTATGGCCATGATCGTCTCCTATGTAGCCAAGGCATTCATCAAACTAAAGGAAAAAAGCTTTTTTATCCTTGAGCTGCCCATTTACCGCGCCCCTCGCTGGAATAACGTAGTGGTCACCATGATCAACAAGGCAAAGATATTTGTGGTGGAT
>DASZVM010000162.1:0-7383 GCA_035547295.1 Puia sp.
AGATAAGTGGCCAGGGTAAAACGCACCCGCAGCGTATGCCGTCTGCGCCAAAGGTTTATAAACACCGTTTGTACGATCTCTTCTGCTGTCTCGGGCGATCCGGTTTTTATCAGCGCCTGTACCAGCAGCTTTTTCCAGTAACGGTCGTATAATATATGGAAGGCCTGTTCGTCATCGCTGGCGATCAGCGGCAGCAGGTGCTCATCTTGGTATAGGTGATAGGCTTTCTTCACAAGCAGTTATGTATTAAAATTAGACAACCCGCATCCCCAAACTTCACGCAAACGTTTGCGCTATTTCTTTCTCTTTTGCAGCCCGGCAATCACTTCTTGCAGTTTTACGGGGTCGTTCATATAGGGTTCCAGGTCGAACAGCTCCACTTTTCTGAACTCCACGGGATGGCTTTCGCTTTGCAGCGAGATAAAGCCCCCGGGGATCAATCCGCCATCGGGCAGCCCCGCTCTTTTAACGTATTCGTCCCTTCCATCGTACTGTGGTTTTTCATAGGTCAGCACCGTGTCGCTCTCTACAATGTGTTTGATAATGGAATCTTTCAGCACCAGGGCTTCCACATGTACCCACTGATCGCCATGATAAGTCTTTGACGTGGAGTTGACGCAATGAGGCATAAAGAGATTGCCTTTCAGCACCACGTTGGTCCCGGGTGTACAAAGATTCGCCGTCGACCGCGCGTCCTTGCCATTACCGCCCAGCAGCTGTTCTTCCAGGGATATGGGAAAGTCCTGTTTCACCTCCATGCTCTCAGGTGACTGGCAATGCAGCATCACACCGCTGTTACGATAGGCCCAGTCTGCCCCATCCTTCATCTGATCACCCGTAAAACGGTATTCCACCACGATCAGGTAGGCGGAGAACTTCTTTTTATAGAAGATATGCCCGTAACGTTCCTTGAACAGACCGTCATAGCCATCGTAGCTCACTTTCATCACTCCATTCTCCACCCGGAACGTATTCGAAAAATTTTCTCCGGCAGGATATCCTTTGATCTTTACCGTCCAGTCTTTAAGGTCTTTGCCGTTGAATAGTTTTATCCATTTGCTCTTTTGCGCCTGCGGGGAAAAAGAGCATACAACCAGGAATGCTATCAGTAAGCATCTCATAAACCTTATTTTATACCAATATACACTTTTCAGCACAAAAAACAGGCAACCCGGTCCCTCCGGGTTGCCCATTACAAAACATTCACAAAACACATTACTGCAACATCACCGTCGCCACCACCGGCAAATGATCCGAAGCCTGCGTGCTGATCGTCCCATACGTCAACACGGAAAAATCCCCCGGCTTATACATAAAATAATCAATAGTACGCGTCGGACTGGCCGCCGTCGATGTCGCAGGACACCCCCCCAGACAACCCAGCGTGAACTGCTCCTTCAACTTTGTTATCGTAGTAGAAGACGGTATCGAATTAAAATCCCCTCCAAGGATAAAAGGATAAGTGATCGTCGTCACGATACTATCGATCACTCCCGCCTGTATCAAACTATTCGGATGCGCCGGCCCCAGATGATCCAGATGGGTCCCCGCAAAATTGAACATAACCCCATTCTTCTCCGTCCTGATCACCGCCATCTGCCGGGGCTCACCTTCACTATCCCCCTGCGGCAACGCATAATGCGTTATCTGATAAATAGGCCACTTGGAAAGTATGCAATCCCCATAAGCCCCGCCGTCATATGGCATCGCCCTGGAAAAATAATAATACATCCCCGTCAGCTTCCCCAGCGAATCGGCCTCATTGATATTGGAACCCGACCTGACCGTCATCGAATCCACTTCCTGCAAACACACCAGGTCAGGGTTCTGCGCCGTGATCACACTCGCAATCGTCGGCAGCCCGCTCCCCGCCAGCTTGATATTATAGGTCATCACCTTGATCTCGGGACTCTGCGGCTGGATCACATAATCATACTTCCAGATCCTCACCCTGTAATTGGCAGTCCCCACCAGGTTCTGCCATTGATGCCAAACTCCGGCGCTTGAGCAGAAATCCACATGCGCAGGGATCGCAGGATTTACCTGTATCAGCCTGCCGGAGATCTGGTTCACACAGGACTTCACACCACTCCTGAACGCATAATTGCCAATAGCCGTAAAACCCCGGGTCGTCTTATCATACGTATACACTCCGGAACTGGTACATACCCACAACTTATTCGGATCACCGGCAAAATCCGTCACATCCTGTCCACCCGCCGTAGGTAGCGTGCTCCTGAGCGAAACATTCTCCGTCAATGTCGGTGCCGCCGCTGTACCGCCCACGGTCAGCGAAGCCAGGACACTATTCCCCCCTATGCTCCCCGTCACCCGGATCACATTACTCACCGGGTCCCAAAGCACGGCCGTCGGCGCAGTGATGGAAAATTGCGCATAGCTGCTGCTGGTAGTGCTTTGAGAGGAAGTATATACACGGACCCAATTGCCATCCTTTGCCGCGACGACTATATTCCCGTTGGCCAAAAGCTCCACGCCGCTGGGTGTAACGCCGGTCCCCAGGTCCAGGGCCCATCGCCTGTGACCGGTACTTTGAATGGTGATGGTAGCGAGGTTGCCTCCGACTGCAGCCCATGCCCCGCCCCAGGGACTTTGCCGGATACGCACATCTCTCGGATGTCCCCAGGCCGCGACTTCAGCCGCGCTATACTCCCTGCCGGTGGTAGGACTCCAGTTCATTTTCCGGGCCGGGAGATACCACTCCGCCACATAACAATCATACACGTTTATTTTGTCATCCAGCGTGTCCAGCACAGCCACCCAGCTGTCTTTGATGGAAGTAAAGGTTCCGGCCGTTTGGACTCCGGGAGTGCCTCCTACCAGGTCCTTTTGCTGCCGTTTGGATGTCAGCTTGCTGCAGGACAGGATAAACAATGGTGCAAAAAAAAGCAGGACACCTTGCAATTTCATGTGCGATAAAGGTTTCATAAAAAATTTTATTTAAATGGAAGCAATTACTCCCATCCGGGAGTTTGTTTTAGATTAGGGTTTAAGACGATCTCCGTCGGCGGAATAGGCTGCAGGTACTTCTTGTCCGGGAATTGCTTGCTGATATTACCCATCCAGATCAGCACTCCGCTGGTGCCATCGGAAAGCTTGGCGGAAGTGCCATTCAACAGGTAATAATATACCCCCGGTACACGGGTCGAAGGTGCAGCGTCGACAAAAGCTACGTCGCCTGTCCCGTCCTGGTTGAGGTCCAGCACCTGTCCTTTCGCAGGGACATAGATGCCTGTATACGGCTTTTCAAGCAATGCGCCTGCCTTCCAGCGCATCAGGTCGTCATACCTGAACCCTTCCACCGCCAGCTCGATACCACGCTCTCTCCTTACTTCCATCAATGTCGCATCCGTGACATCGGGATAAAAATTCATCTGCATTTACGTATCGAGGGTCGCGGGCATGCCTGTATTCGTAATACCCGCTCTGGCCCTCAACGCCCCGATGGTCGTATTCCAGTCGCCGGCAGCCAGCGATCCCAGCTCGGCCTTTGCTTCGGCGTAGTTCAGAAGGACCTCGGCATACCGGATAACAGGTATGGAATTGTAATTGGCCACGGGGCTCCGGTTATCCAGGGACTTATCATCCAACGTAAATTTCAGGATATGATAGCCCGTGCTCGTAAAGGCAAAATCGGGAGGAGCCGCCGATCCATCACTCCGTTTATACGGCGCCATACGGATGGTCTGCCCCAGACGCTTATCCCTGTTCTTTACCTCATCCTGGAATTCGATCGCGTTGTAATCAGGCTGGTCGGTAAAACGGCTCCCATCTACGTTCAGATAAGTATTTACAAAACTTTTATCCAGGCTTAGCTTATTCCCATAGGTGGCGCTGGTAAACCAGTAATTGGCATCATGCCACTTGCTCAGGTTGTTATTGTATACGGAAGCAAACAGCACTTCACTGTTCACGGGGCTCTCGCTGGTAAACAATGCCCGGTAGGGAGTTGAACCGCTGGTGTTCAGGCTATACTTGCCCGATACGATCACCGAATCAGCAGCATCGGCGGCGGCGGTTAGCCATGCAGCGGCCGAGCCGGTGAGAGAAAGCTCCGTATGATACTTCCGAAAGGTCCCTTCAAAAAGACAGATCCTGGATTTTAACGCCTGGGCGACAGACCTGGTTATACGACTGCTGGTATTGTCCTTTGTATCGTAAATGTTGGTACAGGCAAAATTCAGATCGTCAAGAACGGAATCCATCACCAGCGCTCTGGGGTCCCTTGCCTTATAAAGATCGGGATCATCCGTATCCAGCGCCTTTCCATACCAGGGTACGTCCCCGAACCTTTTTACCATGTTGTAATAGAACCATGCTCTGAAAAACCGCGCAATGCCCATGTAGTTCGCCCTCACGGTGGCGGGTATGGCCTCATTGTTGTTATGCTGTATAAAATAATTGATGTTCCGCAAATTTGTCCAGGTCCAGCCGCTTGCCTGCAAAGGCGTAAATTGCGGGGTCAGGTACTGAGGCACACCGGCCGGTACGCAGATGTCGGACAGCTGATCGCCTTTGAACAGGACATCGTTGGAAGGCATCATATTTTGAAGGAATGAATTGCAGTACAGTTCGAGGTTCTTTTCCGTAGAAAAGGCCTGGTCACGGGTGAGCTTGTCCACGGGCTTCTGATCCAGGATCTTCTTGCAGGAGATAAAGACAAACGCGGCTATGATATATATTACTATCTTTCTCATCTGGTGGTTGTTAAAAAGTTAAGTTAATCCCAACGGTATAGGTCTTCAGCATGGGATAGGAGAATCCATCCCCCTGTCCGTTGGCCACTTCGGGGTCCGAGCCTTCGATGACTTCCGGATCATAATCCTTGGTGTACTTGAACATGGGCGAATGGGTCCAGAGGTTCTGGCCGCTCACAAAGACCCTGGCGCTCACCAGCTTGATCTTGCTCACCAACGCACCAGGAAGAGTATACCCAAGGGTCACATCCTTCAGACGGATATAGCTTGCATTCTGGAGATACCGGCTTTGCTGTACCGCCAGTTCCGGCGTGCTCCCAATAGAGGTATAGGTCCTCAGCCTGGGATAATAGGCATTGGGGTTGCTCTCCGTCCAGTGGTTGTTGTAGATCTCCTTCGGCAGAAAGGTATATGGCCTGTTGTAGGGTCCCCAGAAATAAGCGGATTCGATGGACGGCCACCAATCCCTTTTCCCCACGCCCTGGAAGAAAACACTAAGCGATATGCTGTTCCATTCCACATCCCCCGTGATCCCGTAGGTATACCGGGGCAGCGAATTCCCGATCACCTTGATATCCCCCGGGTCGGCCAGCGTGTTCTGTCCCCTGTTGATCTTGCCGTCGCCATTGATATCCTTGAACTTTACATCGCCGGGCAGCCATTTATTCAGAACGGAGACCTTTATGTAGGACTGATCCGCATGTTTTGCCACATCATCTGCGGACTGGAACAAGCCCTCCGAAACAAACCCGTAGATATCACCCCATTTCTGCCCCTTGAAGCTGGAGCTTAATGTCCCGGTGGGGTTATAAAATTTGGTAATAGTGGTCGAATTATCCGCCAGCGTCACTCTCAGCCCATACCTCAGCGGCTTTCTCATATCTAGCTGGTCCCGCCAGGACAAGGACAGCTCCCAGCCCCGTGTAACAAGATCGCCATTGTTCTCCTTCGGTACCGATGCTCCAAATACGGCGGGCAAAGGTGAACCCGCGAGGATCATCCCCGTAGTCTTGCGCTGGTACCAGTCGAATGCCATGGTCAACCGCTGTCTGAGAAGCGTCATATCCATGCCCAGGTCAAGCGTGGTGGCCGTCTCCCATGTCAGGTTCTGCGATACCACGGCAGGCTGCTGGATATAGGTGGGATAAGCGCCATTGATGATCACCGTACCCCTTGCCGCCCCAATGGTCTCCAAAAAAGTATAGGGAGCAATGTTCCCGTTGCCCAGCGAACCATAAGAAATACGGAACTTCAGGTTGTCCAACCATCCCCGGAGCGGCCCCATAAACTTCTCTTCGGAGATCCGCCAGCCGGCCGAAGCCGAGGGGAAAAACCCAAACTGCTTGCTTACAGGGAACCTTGACGATCCGTCATAACGGCCGTCCACTTCAAAAAGATATTTTCCTTTAAAGTCATAGTTCCCCCGAAAGAACACACCCGACAAGGCAGTGGACTGCCCGCCGCCGGAGACCTTGATATTTGTCCCGGTGGCCAGGTTGATATCCGAAAGATCGTCCAGCAACAGACCGTCTCTTTCCATGCTGTAATTGGTCAGCTTATCGTATTCCAGGTTCCAGCCACCCAGCAGCTTGATATGGTGATTGCCGAAGTTCTGTACGAGATCACCGTATATATTGCCGACATAATAGATTCTGTTGGCTGAATTGTCCGTAAGGTCATTGATGCCTGATACGATGGTCACGCCCGGCGCATTGCTGTATGGAACAGGTATATATTTATACTTCCCTTTTGTATTCGTATACAGATAGGAGAAATCCGCCTTGATGGTCAGCTTGTCCTTGATCACCGAGGCATTCAGACCAATGGTATTTCTTAAAAAGGTCTGCTGGGTGAGCGAAAAGCTTTTCCCGTAATAAAAATCACCCACGCCCGTGGCGCCTACCCTCGTTAAAGTGCCGTCGGGATTGAACACAGGGGCTACGGGAAATGCGCTGACGGCCAGAAGCCTTAAGATAGCATTCTTACCGCCAAATGAGGTGAGGGGATACTTGTAGGAATAGCTCGAAAAGTCGGATATCATGTTTGCGGAAAGCCAATCGTTGATCTTCATATCGCCCTTGTAGCGCAGGTTGTACGAATTGTAATTGTCCGGATGATACCGATAGATCCCTCCCTGGTGATAGATGCGCCCTGAAAGGGAGAAGCTCATTCTATCGCTGCCGCCGGTAACGCTAAGGTTATGCTCCATGGAAGGGTTATTGTCCTTATACAGCTCCTTTATCCAGTCCGTGTTGCTGCTGTAATACACATAATTCCCGGCGGAATTTACATCGACCTTGGGCAGCGAAGGGTCTTCCGTACGTCTTTTTACCTCGTCCAGATAGGGCTGTGAAAACGGATAAACGCCATTGATGTCCGTGGGATAGATGTTATAGTCATTCCAGCCGGCAAATGCCTCGTTAAAGGTCTTTGCCCAGTCATAGCTGTTGGTGACAAACTGTGGCCGGACGGTCTGTTCGTTCCTGGAAAAGTTTGCGGAGTAGTTGAGCTGTGTCTTCCCTTTTTTGGGATTCTTGGTGGTGATCAGCACTACTCCAAAGGCACCTCTTGCCCCGTAGATCGCCGCGGAGGCTGCATCCTTTAATACCGTGACGCTGGCTATGTCGTTAGGGTTAAGGTTATTGATCACGCTGTTATCATTCGCAGG
>DASZVM010000163.1:0-12176 GCA_035547295.1 Puia sp.
CCCAAGGACATCGTCATCTGTGACTGGCATTACGACAGACCGGACAAGACATCGGTACTGTTTGCCATGAAAGGTTTCCGGGTCGTTACCTGTCCCTGGAGGAACCCTGCGTATGGCGTCATACAGGTGAAGGACATGGTCCGGTTTCGCCAGGAATCCACCCCGGAGATGAAGGAGCGTTTTTATGGCATCGTAGAAACTACGTGGTCGCCCACAGACCGTTTTCTGAGAGAGTTTTATGGGGGTGGTGGGGATCCGGACCATACTCCATGGAATTGTTTCAGGACGGTTTTTGAGGAAATGGGGCGGCAGGCCTCCTGATTCTACCCAGAAACCCTAAAGGTGTTAAATATAACTGACTAGTATACAATTGAATGCCGGTCGTTTCGTTTTAATGGGTACAGAAAAACCCTTAATCCCCGTACCCGCCGGTTACATTTCGTCTCTTAGAACTTACCAATATATGAAAGTCGCAGGAAAATATAATGATACCGAGCTGTTGGCGGCCATCAGGGAAGAAAAAGACCTGAATAAAGCCATCCTGTATCTGTATCAGCAATACGCTGCCTCGACCAGTTCTTTTATAATTCAATATGGAGGAAGTGAGCAGGACGCCGACGATGTTTTCCAGGAGACGGTGATCTCCTTCATCGATGTGGTGAAAAAAGGAAAATACCGTATGGAGGCCAGCATCAAGACCTTTTTGGTATCCGTTGCCAGGAATATCTGGTTCAATGAGCTGAAGAAGAGAGAGCGGTCAGAGTATCGCGAGAAATTGTTCGAGCATAGCCGTGATCAGCAGGAGGCGGACATCAGCTTCCAGATCGGCGATCTTGAAAAAAGGCGACAGCTGCGGGAACTGGTCCACCAGCTTGGAGAGCCCTGCAAGAAGATATTGATGTTATATTATTATGAGAACCTATCCATGAAAGAGATTGTCGATCACCTGCCTTATGAGAACGAGCAGGTGGTAAGAAATAAAAAATACAAATGTCTGCAATCGCTGACGGGGCTTATCAAAGGCAACCCGGCTTTAGCCAGGCAGATCAGTGAAATAACTAAATGATCAACCTATGGAACAGCACCAATCATTGATAGATCACCTCGATAAAAGCCTTCAGGGCGAGGGTTCTCCTGAAGTGGAGCGGCTGCTCGGCAGTGACCCTGATGCTGCACGTGAGTGGAATTATCTCCTGATGGCTGTGGATGCCATACAGGAAGCCGGCCTGGAGGAACAGGTTGCTACTATAAAGAATGAATGGAAAGCACAGCAGACAACCGTGGAAAAGCCAACGGGGGGCATTATCCGCCGGATCTCCCGTAATATGGCAAAGATTGCTGCCATACTCGTTCTGCTGGCAGGCGGGGCTGCTTTTTACAAATATGCCACTATCAGCTCCGGCAGTCTGTACGATAGGTATTATTCGTCCTATGACCTGAACACGAGCCGCGGCGCGGATGACGAGACGGCCATGGAGAAGGCCTATCATGCCAAAGACTGGAATGCCGTGCTTGCCGGTTTCAATGTGGCGAAAAGAGACAATAAGATGGATTTCCTTGCCGGTATGGCCGACCTCGAGCTGAAGAAATATAACGATGCCATCGAACACTTCGAGCAGGTGATCGCCGTAAATGCCCAATCAGGCGGTGACTATTTCCAGGATGAAGCCCAATATTATCTTGCCATCAGCTGGCTTGCAAAAGATAAGGTCAACGAGGCCCTTCCCATCCTGGAGAAGATCAGGGCCGACAAGGACCATCTATTCCACGACAAGGTAGCCAAAATGTCTTTCCTGGATCTGCGGCTCGTGCAGTATAAGGAGAGCAAGTAGTTGATTATCAGGTAAATAAATTTTTAAAAAAAACTGGCATTTCCGGTTACACCGATCTGTCCTGTATGTACTATTATATGTAAGCAGCAATGAAAAGCCGATCCTTATGAACACCTTAAAATCATTAAACTGAAAAACCGCGGTCCAATTCCGATGAATACCCTGATCCAGCTCCAATGAAAACCTTGAATCCAATCCCAATGAACACCTGCCAATCGCCTCGTCTTAAACCATTATCCAGTCCAATCCAATGAAACCCGTCCGGATCCTCATCCCTTAAAAGACCGATCAACGAGACCAATGTTCCCCTTGAAAGACCTGTCCAGATCCGAAAAACCGCTTGCTTAAAATTCTGGAACAACAAAAAGTCGACGTCGTGCCCTAAAAGAAATTCCGAAACGTCCGCCGTCAATTCAATCATTCCGTCCTTGAGAACGTCGACTTTTTCTTTTCTTTTTCATTCCCCACACAACGATAGCTCCCACCGGGACCAGCAATAAGGTCCAGAGAAAACTCATCCGCTGCGTATACACAGGCGCGGTATCCCCCATCAATATCAGGTGCGCCCAGAAAGCCGGGCTTTTATTGAGCGCGTCGCTGGACAGGTAATCCAGTTTTGCCTGTTGCAGGGCTTTTGCCTTGGAATATCCTTTTTGAAGATGGATATAGAATCGTTGGAGGATATAGGAAGTAGCTTTATCGTCCGCTTTCCAGAGACTGTTGATGGTGCTGGCGCAGCCTGCATAGGCGAAGGCGCGGGACAGACTGATCACTCCTTCCTTTGCTACCAGTTCACCCTGGCCTGTCTCGCAGGCGCTGATGATCACCAGCCTGGTGGCATTCATGTCCAGTCCATACAATTCTTCCAGGTACAGGCAATCTTCGATGGGGGCGTGCTTTACGGGAAAAAACGCGATGAATGAACCGGCTGCATTGACGGGGGAGGAGATGGCATGGGTGGCCAGGTGTACGATGGGATATTTGTTGATCTCTTTTAAGAACTGTGTTTTTGTGGCCTTGCCGTTCAGGTATCGGGCGCCCGGGAGGTCCGCGATCTCTTCTCCGCTGGCCGGCAAGGCCGGAAAAGCGGAGCCCTGTCCGCCACTGGCAAACGGTGCAAAAGAGAGGATGCGTATGGGGGAGGAGGAGGCCGCTCCGGCCGGCGAGGTCAACATTCTCGAGGACAGCCGGTAGCTGATGGTAGTGGTCTCCAGCAATGTTTTTGTTCCATCCCCCGCCGGCAAGGACTCGAAGGGAAGGAAAAAAAGGAATCCGTCGGGGATGATGATCCATTCGTCCTTTGAGCCCGTCTGCTGCTGTATGGGTTTTATCAGCGTCTGATATAAGCGTTCGCCGATATTTCCCGCTTTGAACTTCCTTCCATTCTCCGTCGTTTTTAAAGCATCCAGCCAGGCTTCCGCATCCTGTTCAAGCCGGGAGAGGGAGTCGATGCGTATATGTCTGAAATCTCTTTTGGTGACGATAAACGCATGCAGGGCATTGCCTGCCGCGTAAAAGCTGATCAGCGCCTGGTTGTTTTCCAACCGGCGTTGTAATTCTCCAACGTCCTGACCGGAATCCTCGTATTTCAGTCTGTAGTAGGTGCCATTCTGCTCAAGCTGTTTTTGGAGCCGGGACAAAGCGACCTCATAGTCCGTCTTTTCCTTGTCGAGGGCTTCCAGCTCTTTTTTATCCGATGTTTCCTCGCTTCTGACATTGAGGCGGGCTATATTGTATTTGATATTCCGCTCGTTTTGCAGCAGCGTGGGGTCCAGGCCGGGGGCACGGGCGAAAGTATTTTCCTCCAGGTTGGCTGTGATGACGGATGCCTTGCTTTTTTCGCTGATCATAAAAGCCTGTCTGACGTAATCTTTTTCCGGGTGTCCTTTGGATAGCTCCAGGCATGCCGACAGCGCGCCTTCGTATGCCTGTCCGCTCTTTTTTTTCAGGAACAGTTTCGCATCGTCCGTGTCATAGCTTTTTTCAATAAACCGTAAAAGGGAAAGAGCGGATTGGTATGTGTCGTAAGCGGCTTCGAGATACGACCCTTTATCCGGCGATGTTTTATAGAGGAGCATGAACACCTCTGCTTTTTTTAACAGGGCATCGAACAGGCGGTAGTAAGCGAAGGTGCCCAAAAAGCTGGTGGGGTTGCGATAAATATCGGCATTTGAAAAATGCCGGGAGAAGATGATGATCGCCTGCTGGAGACTGGTGAGGGCGGGCATGTATTCCTTTTGCTCCGTCAGCAGACCGGCCCGGTACACATGGTTTACGCCCAGGTCCAGCTCGTTCGGACTGATGGTCTTGTCCCTGTATTTTGCCAGCAGCCTGTCGAGGAACCAGGCGCAGCTGTCGGGTCTGTTCAGCTTCAGCTGCGCATAGGCCATTTCATTGAGCACATCGGGTATCTTTTTTACATCTACCTTGCGGAAGCAGGCCAGCGCTTCCTTGTATTTATCGAGACCGATGTAGGCATTGCCCATGTTGATATGGACATAGCTGCCATATACGTGATAGGACAGCAGCTTTTTATAGATGGTCAGCGCTTCCTCATACGACCCGATATGATAAAAGGACGCGGCGATATTGTTCTGCAAGCTGGTAGCCGAGGCGGTATCGAATGGTTTTTTACCTTCTACTATCTCAAGCGCCTGGTTGAAATAGTTCTTGCTTTGCCTGTAGTTGCCATTGTCAAAATAAAGCACCCCCAGCGTGTTATACAGCCGTACTTCGTCCTCCTGTCCCCGGAATTCCCCGGTGATCGAGTCGGCCCGGAGAAGAAAATAATCGGCGGAATCGAAGTGATTCAGGTTATAATAGGTACCGCCAATGTTGATATAGGTGAGGAACAGGAGGCTGTCCTTTTTATTGTGAAAGCCCAAGGCCCTGCGATAGGCGTCTTTGGCGGCCTTGTAGTCGGACCTTGAATCCAACAGTATGGCTTTTTTCAGCCAGGATTGGAACAGCAGGGTATCCCTGCCGGTGAAATCCCCTGTTTTTTCCAGCTCCCCAATGATGGTTGAAAAGCCTGCCAGCGCTGTGCTGTCCATAACGGGTGTGGAGTTGGAAAGATGGAACAGCCTGTCGGATTGCCGGTACAGTGAGAGAATGCGGCTCAGGGGTGTACCGGGTTCTCCGGCAACGGCAGTATACAGCAAAAAAAGACAAACCCAGCCAGCGACCCTTCTATACATATAAAAAGTTTGAATATATAGCTTGGTGTCTATATACCCAAACGTAGTAAAAAGTTACGTTATTGCCGCAGCAGGTCTGAATGCTTAGCGTCGTACGATCATGATCAGCGGTGGTCTGGGGTTGGCCCAGTTACTGATCATATTACCGCTGAGCAGGTTGTTCAGCTTGTTGACCACTGTGCCTAAGAGTCCTCCGCTGATGGCTGAGCGGGTGTCATAATATTGCAGCTGTACGTCGATATGCTGCAGGGCATTATTACTTGGGTCGTTCAGCTTATAATAGATACGGGTTGTAAGAGAGGATCCGTTGACGGGCAGGAGACCGAATGCGCCGCCTAAGCTTAAAAGACCCGTGCCGTCCAATGTCTTTTTCAGATCGATCTTACCAGTGGAATGGTCGACGATGACCTTATCGTTGGCTGCCGTTCCATTGACATCGAAGGTACAACCTCCGCCTGCGCAGACGCTGGCCAGGTAGGGGTTGGCATCATAATAGGGAAGGGCTGCATCCTGTCCATCAGCCAGGACATATATGCTGTCCATATAGGCTGCACCGCCCACGATAAGGGTGCTCAAACAGGTGTCGGTGGTACCTTCCCTTACAAAGCCGATGGCATATTTCAAACCCGTTTCGCTCTTTGTCAGATCGATGGCGCCTGTATTGGGGTCGATCACCATTCCCTGGGGCCATGCAAAGTATTTACCGGTGCCGGGACTGTTGACCACATTAAATATATAATCCTGCCCACCTGCGGCCGGCTGGGGATAGATGATCGTATCACCGTATATAGGTAAGAAACTACAGGCCGAGACAGATACGGGGGGAGTTTCGGGGAAAGGCGGAGTTATATGAGCAGTATCTCCTATTTGCTGGTGCGAAGTGGTATCGTGCCCTGCAACAGGACGTAGAGAGCCTTGCGATGTATCTGACGGCTTTTCGGCTACGCTTACTTCTTTGCGGCAGGCCGCCGATGCGAGTAGCAATGTACCGGCGACCAGGATATTAATAGGTTTAATTGGCTTCATTGGTAAGGGACTGATTAAGTGTTAACGCTTAGCAAAATACTCAATTTTTGAGGTATTTACAACAAGCGGGCATTAAATAGTACATCCTGCGGTCCGTCCTGTAACCTGGGGGATGATATTTTTTTAATATGCTGATAATTAGCGTGTTAAAATGATCCAAAAATTTCTGGTTACGTTCCTTCTTCCGGGATTTACTATTAATCGAACGGACCCTTTAAACCTTTTATCATGGAACTTGAACAATGCATCCGGGAAATGGAGGGTAAGATCTCTCTGCTGGATAACCGGAAGTTTATTTATTGCGCCGGCGCCATTGGCGTGTATTATATAGCTTATTTGGGATTTCTCACGCGCATAGTCCTACAATCAGGAGGATTTCATTCTTGAACAAGTAAAGCAGGAAAGCCGGTGGACCTCCTTCCACCGGCTTATAATTCCTGACCCGATAAACAAAACCCGATCGCCTCTCTATCCATGCACAGCTGACCTCCTTTCAAACCGGCCGATGTCAAGCACGATACGGGTAAATAAGAACCGACCGTTATATCCGAACTGATTAGTGCCGAATACGATGACGCTAAATTAAAAACCGCAAAAGCTCGCATGAAGCCGCTTTTCCCTCCGGCTCCTGCTTTTTCCCCATCGGGGCGGCGCCCGGGGCCCTTTGTAAATTATTGCCGGAGGATATTTCAACACCACCTGAATGGTAGCGTATCCCAACGGCGGGTTTTGGTTTCCCAACGGTTTGGATCTCCTGTATACAATGTGTAATAATTACGAAAAGATTGGGCAAATGAGTATTTTTACACGAAACACCAGCGCTATTATCCAATGAGATTGATTGATTTGCCGATGCGTGCAGGGATCTTTCTATGCTGTCTGCTCTCAGCAACAAGGTTGATGGCGCAAGACATTGACGAACGGAATTTTGTTCGCTATACTCAGCAGGATGGGCTTTCTCACAATGTTGTCACTGCTGTCACGCAAGACTCTACCGGATACATATGGATGTCTACTTTTTTCGGGGTCAACAGGTTTGACGGCAGTCATTTTGTGCAGATGGGCAGCTGTAACGACAGCGCTTCCATGCAGCCGGATTATTTAAGAGGAATGGTATGGCTGGACAGGCGCCGGCTGGCGGTGTACAGCGATGGGCTGCATATCTTCGATACTTATACGGGTGCTATAAAAAGCGTCTTTATCCCTTACAGTGACAGAAAGTACCAGTATAAATACAACGACGTACGGTCAGTCCAGACCGATGCGAAAGGGAATATTTTTGTGCTGACCTACTCGGGGTTTTATCATTTTGACAAGGACTACCGGTTGCTGTTCCGTTATGATCATTATTCAAAAGAGTCGGCGTCCGCCACAACTTTTGCTTTTGGGAGGTCCATCCTGTGGCTGGATGCCGGGCATCTCCTGGTCCTATCCATCGATGGCCTCTATTTTTACGATATAGATAAAAAGGAGTTCAGACGGATGAGAGCTTCCGATGCCCCGCTGCTGTCGGATCTGATGGATTATCCCAATCGGGGTAATTTGTTCTTTCAGCACAAGCAGGGCTGTTTTTTTATCATCAGCAACCACGGCGATAGCCTGACCTATATCGATCTGACGAAGAGCTTAAAGACGACCACCGAGATTTCCCGTCATGTGGCCAGGGATGAATTCGGCTATCGTTCGGTGCTCAAGGCTGTCAGCGATACCATTATGTATGTTACGGCTCATACCTCGGGGTTTTACAAGATCCGTCTCCATCCGGAAACCGGGCATCCGGATTTTTTTCCGGACAAATATTTTCACCTGTATTCCTGCCGCAATTTGTTCCTGGACAGGGATGATCATCTTTGGGTCGCTACCAACAAAGGTTTGTTCAGGCAAGGCTACAGCCGGTGCTTTGTCGAGCAATCCCCTATTCCCGGCAAGGTGCAGGCCTTATTCCCCAACATCGTGATAGACGATGTCTATGCCATGGGAAACAACATATATGCAGCTACGAAGGGAAGCGGAGGGCTGCTGGTCTTCGATAAGGAAAGCTTTATGTTTAGCCGGCGTATCGGTCTGGAAAAATACAATAACAAACGTAATGCCGGCATCTATTGTCTTGCCGCGCTCAACGATTCTGTCCTTCTTGCGGGGCTCAATGGTCCGCTTGTACGGCTGAATGTCAACAATGGACATGAGACGCCTGTGCAGTTGGATAGGTGGGACAGCCTGCATGACTGGATAGCGGATATATACAGGGACCGTCATGACAATATATGGGTGGCGTCAAGCAATATCTACAGGTATGATGCCGCTACGCGAAAATTTGCCGTCATGTCGGTGGATGGGCAGCCTTATTCCAAAATAGAGGAAGCCGATATCATAATGGAAGATCTTCCGGGGAATATCTGGATAGCCGGTCATGGCCTGACCCGTTACAACTCCATCCTCAGGACATTTGATAAAGTAGTGGATACTTTCCCCTGCATACGGATACCGGACAGGAGGGTCACTTCCGTTGTTGCCGACCATGAGAACCATCTTTGGGTGAATACCTATAACAATGGACTGGCCTGCTATGATCTGAATAAAGGGTTCATCCGGCATTTTTCGAGGGACAATGGGTTGCCCGATAATAATATATCGGCCATGGTCCTCATCGGGAACAAGCTTTGGCTGGCTACTTATTCCGGCATCGCCTGTCTCGATATCCCTACGTCGAAGATATCCAGCTTTGGAAAGGAAGACGGATTCCCTGACCAGCCGATAAACAATGGTGCGAAGTTCTTCTACGATGTTGCGGAGAATATGCTGTATATCGGTTTTGCCACGACGCTGGTAAGGTTCTCACCTGATATCGCTTTTTTCAAAGAGCGGGCTCCTCATTTTTTTATCGAAGGCATCAGAGCAGGCAACGTAAGGGAATACATTTATCCGGACAGGCGGATCGAAGCGCCGTGGGATGACAATGACATAAGAGTTGCCATTGGCAGCATCAATTTCTCTACGGGCAATACGCAGCGCTTTGCTTATCGTATCTTAAAAAATGATAGTACCCCCTGGCAACCTTTGGGCGTACAGAATACGTTTAGTATTTCCAGTTTGCCGCCGGGAGAGCACCGGGTACAGGTGAAAGTGTTCTCGGCGCACAACAGATGGCGCGAGCAGGTAAAGGAGATCGATATAACCATATTACCGCCTTTTTGGAAACAAACATGGTTCTCGATCACCTGGATATTGGCGTTGTCGTTCTGTGTTTATCTGCTGCTTAAATGGAGGATCGGGCTTACGCGGAGGAAGGAGCAGGAGAATACGCATATCGAAAGATTGAAAGCGGAGGAGTATAAGAGCCAGTATGAGCTGGAACAGATCAGTCACTATTTCTCTTCTTCCCTGGCTGATAAGAAAGATGTGGAAGGCGTTTTATGGGATGTGGCGAAAAACCTTATAGGCCGGATGAATTATGTGGATTGTATGATCTACCTATGGAGTGAGGATAAGACCAGGCTTGTGCAAAAAGCGTCCTTTGGCCCCAAAGGATCTCCGATGGCCATCCGGGATAAGATATTCGATGTGCTGCCTGGCCAGGGCGTTGTGGGGCATGTGATGCGGACAAAGGAGCCCATACTGATAGCCGACACCACCAAGGATCACCGTTACAGGGTAGATGACATTGCCCGGCTTAGCGAGATCTGCGTACCCATCATCCATAATAACGAGCTGATAGGCGTTATCGATTCCGAGCATCCTGAACCAGATTATTATAAAGAGAGGGACATTAAGATCTTAACCACTATTGCCACACTCGTAGGCAATAAGATCAAGCAAATAGAGTCCCAACAGTCACTTGAGATCAAGCAAAAGGAGCTGGCGTCCATCAATCAGCAGCTGGCGGAAGCACAGTTGTCAGCGCTGCAGACGCAGATGAATCCTCATTTTATCTTTAATTCCCTGAACAGCATAAAAGGAATGATCCTGGATAACGAGCAGAAGAAAGCATCCCGTTATCTCAGCAAGTTTGCCCAGATGATCCGTATTACGCTGAACCAATCAAAGGAAACATTCACCACCCTTTACGAAAACCTGGAATACCTGGAAAGCTATCTGATGATGGAAAAGCTTCGCTTTGGCGACTTCTTTACTTTCAGCATCATGGTGGATGACCAGATAGACAAGGAGGATGTGCTCATTCCTACCATGATGATACAGCCTCTGGCTGAAAACGCCATCTGGCACGGCCTGATGCACAAAAAAGGCGAGATGAAGCTGCTGATACGCTTTTCGCTGGAAGGAGAGACGATATCCTGTACCATCCAGGACAACGGCATTGGGATCGAGGAGTCCCAACGGCTGAAGCAGGTGCAACAGCCGACGCATCAATCCGTGGGGCTCAGCAATCTGCGTCACCGGATCAGTATCCTGAATGAGAAGTTCGATGCGGGCTGCAGTCTTGAAATAAGAGATTTAAGCCATAGTCCAGGCAACGGTACGGGCACTTGTGTTGTCCTACGATTTAATACAATCACTAACAAACCATGTGTATGAAGGCAATTTTGATTGATGACGAACCCGATGGCATCCGCACATTAAAGAGGATGCTGGAATGGAACTGTCCGGAGGTAGAGATCGCCGCTACCTGTCTGGATGTCGATACGGGAAGGGAAAAGGTGGAGGACATCGACCCGGACGTGGTCTTTTTGGATATCCGGATGCCGGGTAAAAGCGGGCTGGAGATGCTGACGGAATTACCCGAGCGGAATTTCGAGGTCATCTTTGTAACGGCGCATAATGAATATATGCTGCAGGCGCTGCAATTCAGCGCAGTGGATTACCTGATGAAGCCGGTGGACGAAGACAGGCTGATAGAGGCGGTAGACCGTGTATGTAAAAGACTGCGGCAGGAGAAAAGCTCCGAACAGACCGAGGCGCTGATACACAATATCAATAAAGTCAATAAACCAATGGAGATGAGACTATGCCTTCCTACGCAGAGAGGATTCACCATCGTAAAGCTGGAAGAGGTGATGTACTGCGAGGCAAAACGAAGCTACACTGTCTTTCACTTTTCAAACAACAAATCGCTGTTGATATCCAAGCCGCTGTTCGACTATGACAAGCTGCTGAGCAATATCTTTTTGCGCGTGCACAAATCTTTTCTCATCAACCTGTTGCATGTGAAGGAATATGTACGGGGCGAGGGCGGGGTCATCGTCATGAGCAATGGTGCGGAAATAGAGGTCAGCCGCCGGAAGAAGGAGCAATTCCTGACGAAGGTAAAGGAGTCCTTCAAGTATTAGCGGCTGCGGCAAACCGTTGGGTAAACCATACGGACCGAAGAGAAGGCTGCCATCGCCCATGGATCATTCCCGATCTTTCCGTCTGAATTGTATTATACTTTTGACCTCGTTGAATAGTTCATAGCAAGGGTCAACATGGTTTGAAACAGAAAAGGCCCGGCATTTGTCCGGGTCTTTTTGTATCTTATCCACGCCATTTTGTCTGCCGGTGCTCTCTTTTCTTTTGCGTATTGCGAATATTGTGCCCGCCCTGGCAGGGGCTGGCATCATTATTTATGCGGATAGCGTATGCATGCTCTGACAGATACGCAAAGTCTTGATCCATTGTTAAAAGATATCTCTGACAAGCCAATCGTCATGTTGGGTGAAGCCTCCCATGGTACACACGAATATTACACCTGGCGAACGGCTATTTCCAAACGGCTCATTGAAGAAAAAGGTTTTCGTTTTGTCGCAGTAGAGGGGGACTGGCCTGACTGTTACAGGATCAACCGGTATGTCAAAGGCTATAAGGACGCAGGTGAAGATATCCGGAGCATTCTGAAAAGTTTTGATCGCTGGCCTACCTGGATGTGGGCTAATTGGGAGATCGCCGCGCTGGCCGAGTGGCTGCGGGAATACAATCGTACTCTTCCGGTTGAAGAAAAAGCAGGTTTTTATGGATTGGATGTTTACAGCTTATGGGACTCCATGCAGACCATGGTCGGTTATCTGGAAAAGGAGGACCAGCAGGCGGCTGCCTCGGTGAGAAAGGCCATCGCCTGTTTTGAGCCCTTTAATGAGAATGAGCATGCCTATGCAAGATCTTCGCTTTCCGGGCATCGTTGCAAGGATGA
>DASZVM010000164.1:0-13189 GCA_035547295.1 Puia sp.
GGGTGAAGATGCCTGGCGATGGATGTTCGGGTTGGGGGTTATTCCTTCTGCCTTATTTTTTATAGGCGCCTGGTGGCTGCCGGAAAGCCCCCGCTGGCTGGTGAGAGCAGGGAAATCGGACCTGGCAAGGATAACGCTGGAAAAGATCGGCGGCGTCGATTATGCCCGCAGCAGCCTCAACGATGTTCAACGGACCATTGGCGGCGGCACTCATGTAAACTATGCGGCTGCTTTTCAGAAAGCATTCCTTCCGGCGGTGCTGATAGGCATCGGGCTGGCCATATTCCAGCAACTTTGCGGCATCAACGTAGTATTCAATTACACTACCATCATCTTCCAGAGCATCGGTGTTTCCCAGGATGAACAGCTTTTGCAGACCGTCTTTATCGGAGGGGTCAATCTCCTGTTCACTATCCTGGCTATGCTGCTGGTTGACAGGATCGGCCGCAAGCCGCTGATGCTGCTTGGGGCCGGGGGGCTGGCCATCCTTTATATCATTGTCGTACTGATGCTGCCACGTAAAAATCCCCAGGTCTCCTGGTATCTGCTGGCCGCCATCGGCACTTATGCCATGTCGCTGGCCCCTGTCACCTGGGTGCTTATTTCGGAAATATTCCCCAATAAAGTACGGAGCGCGGCTACTTCCATTGCCGTGCTAAGTCTTTGGGCAGCTTATTTTATCCTTGTGTTCACTTTCCCCATCTTATTTCATCATTTAGAGAACAATACTTTTTACATATATGCGGGGATCTGTGTATTGGGAGTGCTATTTATCGCCGCAAAAGTGAAGGAGACGAAAGGCAAGACGCTGGAGGAATTGGAGGAGGTCATCATCGGTCATTAGCGATCATGTCTCTTTTCTTCGCAATACCCTGTATTGATCGGGCGATATGCCCTGGTACTTTTTAAACAGGCGGGAAAAGTAGTAGGGGTCGTCATAGCCAAGCGCCTGGGCGATATGCTTGATCTTTATATCATCCGTATACAGCAGCAGACAGGCTTTCTGCAGCTTGAGATGTATAAAATAGTCCATGGGCGACATGCCGGTGGATTTACGGAAAAGGCTGGAGAAGTGACTGGCGGAAAGGTTGTGCATAGCGGCCATCTCTTCGATGGTCAGCCGGCCGCCTAATTCCCTGCGCATATAAAGAATGGTCTCATGGACCATGTCCTTTGCTTCCTGTTCCTTAACGTTGATGTGTTTCCCGGGGAAGAGGAAGGTGGCCACAAAATGGTAGAGACAGAGGTTCGTATTATACAGGTTCTCCTTGCTGTAGCCCATCTCCAGGTTCTGGTACATGGTGTCCCATAGCTGCAGCCCTTTTTCATTGAAGACGATGGGCCGGGGACCGTCGTACAGGCCTATGCCAAAGCTCCTGTTGAAGGTATCCATTTCTTTACCGCTGAAATGGCACCAGTAAATAGTCCAGGGGTCCTCCTCGTCTGCGCCGTAGCGCATCGGCTCTTTGGTTGCCGGTATCAGGATAAATTCATTTGCCTTTACCGTGAAGAGCCTGTCCTTTATCTTATACCAGCCTTTGCCTCTCAGGCAATAGATGAGGATATTGTCCACGCAACCATTCTTTCTTTCCCGGTAATGAAAGGCCGCCCTGGGAAAATAGCCGATGTGCGTAACATACAGCTGGCCCAATACGGGGTTGGCTTTTACTGCGTTCCTCCATACAGATTCAGGGAGAGAGATCAGCTTTTCTCCTTCAAAGCCGTCACGTCTTTTCAGCGTTTTCATTAATTGAAGGTATCAAAATAATCGAATAGTCCATCAAAATAAACGAATGCGCTATTTTCCGCCGGAGGAACCGCGTATAATTTTGGTATCATTATTAACTACCAAAACGAATGCTTGTATTATGAAAAAATTCGGCTGCTATGGAAGCCTGATGATTTTCTTTCTTACAATCTTCTGTTGTAAAGCTTTCTCCCAGGCCCCACCCAGATCTCAAGGCGTCAAGATCACCGTTACCGGTCTCGTCACGGACACTGCCGGCAAAAAGATCGAAGGCGCCAGTGTCGTCTCTCAAAACCGGCGTAATGTAGGGACCTCTACGGATGTCAATGGCCGATTTATCCTGGACGTCGAGTCCGGCTCGGTCATTGTCGTTTCCTATGTAGGCTACAGCGATGAAAAGATCCAGGTAAGCGAGGATCACAAGAACCTTACCATTGTAATGCGTGTGGCTCCCGCGGGTGAGACTGTCATCGTCACTGCTTATGGACAGAAACAACGTAAGGAGGCCATTGTCGGGTCTGTTTCCAGCATCAACCCTGAACAGCTGAGGACGCCTTCCAGCAATCTCACCAATGCGCTTGCAGGACAGGTGGCCGGGATGATCTCTTTTCAACGGGGAGGTCAGCCGGGGCTTGACAACTCGCAGTTCTTTATCCGGGGCGTCACTACATTCGGGTATAGCCCAAGCCCGTTGATCCTCGTTGACAATATCGAGCTCAGCGCCAGTGATCTTGCCCGTCTCAATGTGGATGATATCGCCAGCTTTTCCATCCTCAAGGACGCCAGCGCGGCGGCTCTTTATGGCGCCCGTGGCGCCAACGGTGTCATACTCGTGACTACGAAGGGAGGTAAGACAGGAAAGGCCAGGATCAACCTGCGTTATGAGCACTCCGTCTCCAAGCCGACACAGACCGTGGAGTTGGCCGATCCTGTCACCTATATGAAAATGTACAATGAGGCGGTGTCGACCCGCAGCGCGATCGGCATCCCTCAATTCACCCCCAATCAGATACAAGGTACAGAAGCCACATGGACAAAGGCGCCCGGCTACAATCCCTATCTCTATCCAGCCGTCGACTGGATGTCCACCTTGTTTAAAAAACAGACGACGACCCAGCGAGCCAACCTGGGTCTCAGCGGCGGGACGGATTTTGCACAGTATTATATCTCCGGGTCCTATGACAGGGACAATGGCATTATGCAGGTGAACCCCGTGAACAACTTCAACTCCGGCATGAAGTTCGAGAACTACCAGCTGAGGGCCAATGTCAATATGAAACTGACCAAGACCACGGAGGCCGTGGTCCGTCTCTGGGGCAATTTCAATGACTATACCGGTCCTATTACAGACGACCAGTCCGGGTTTGCCACAGACCTTTACGATAGGGCGCTGCATACCAGCCCTGTCGCCTTCCCTGCTTATTTTCCACCCGATAGCGCCAACTTGCTGACAAAGCATATCCTTTTCGGGAACAATGGGAATATCGCGGCGGGTCTGCAGGATAATCCTTATGCCGACCTGATGCGGGGCTACAAAAGCTTTTCCGAATCGCGTATGTCCGCCCAGTTCGAAGTCAACCAGAACCTGAATTTTATCACAAAGGGACTGAATTTTCACGGTCTGTTCAGCACTAACCGGTATTCTTATTTCGATCTGACCAGGGGGTACGCGCCTTTCTATTATTCCATCGATCCGTATGCTGCCGCCAATAATCGATACGCGCTGATATGGTTAAACAATCAGCCTGGAGCCGCGCAGGAATATCTCAGCTATTATCCCGGCCAAAAGAACGTGAATACCTATATCTATTTCATGGGTACGGTGGATTACAGCCGCAGCTTCGGGGATCACACCATCAGCACCACCTTCGTAGGCACCCGCGAACAGACTGCGACTGCCAATGCCTCCACCTTGCAGTTGTCGCTGCCACACAGGAACCTGGGACTGGCCGGCAGACTTACGTACAACTATAAGAGCAAATACTTCGTGGAAGGGAATTTCGGTTACAACGGTTCAGAACGCTTTGCCAGCAACCACCGTTTTGGCTTTTTTCCCACCATCGGGGGCGGCTGGGTGGTGTCGAACGAAAAATTCTGGCAGGACGGCCGCATCGGTGATATCGTTACCCGGCTGAAACTGAGGGGCAGCTATGGCCTGGTAGGTAATGACAATATCGATGGGGTCTATAACAACCGGTTTTTCTACCTTTCCACCGTGACCCCTCACGCGGGGCCGGGGGCATATTTCGGTACCCGCAACAGCTTTGGTCTCAATGGTCCCAGCATACAGAACTATCCCAACCCGGACGCTACCTGGGAAACTTCCCACAAAAGCAATCTTGCCGTGGAGTTTACATTGTATAAGAACTTTAACGTCATTGCAGAGTATTATTGGGAGTTCCGCAAGAACATCTACCAGCCCCGGGGGTATATCCCCGTTACAGAAGGGTTGGAATCCCAGGTCAAGGCCAACTTAGGCACTGCTTATGCCAAGGGGCTCGACCTGCATGCGGATTATAAACAGAATTTTTCAAAGGATATCTGGGCCGCCATGCTGGGTAATCTAACCATTACTTCCAGCAGGTATGGACATGTTGAAGAGCCCGAGTATAAATATGCTTACCGTTTTCAATCCGGCAGGGCCATCAACCAGCCCTATGGGTATATCGCCGAAAGGCTTTTTGTGGATGACAAGGAAGCGATCAATTCTCCACCCCAGACCTTTGGCGGGCCGCTGCCCCAGGGTGGGGATATCAAATACAGGGATGTGAATAAAGATGGCATCATCAACCCGGATGACCAGGTGCCCATCGGACTGCCTACCACGCCGCAGATCATCTATGGTTTTGGTATTTCTGCCGGATACAAGGGTTTTGACATCAATGCCTTTTTCCAGGGGCTGGCCAGGGAGTCCTTTTTTATCAATGCGACTTCGGAAAATGACCGTTATAACGGGAAATACGGTACGACGCCTTTTGTCAATAATGCCCAGATATTGAAAGCCTATGCCGGGGATCACTGGTCCGAGGAAAACCAAAGCCTGTACGCGCTTTGGCCCAGGCTGTCGACCTACGATATCGCCAACAACCAGGTGCAGAGCACCTGGTGGCTCCGGGATGGGAGCTTTATGCGGTTGAAATCGCTGGAAATAGGATATACATTTCCAAAGAGCCTGGTAAGAAGCGCCTATATGGAGAACCTGCGCATCTATTTCAACGGACTGAACCTGATCACCTGGAGCCATTTCAAATTATGGGACCCCGAGATGGCGGGACAGGGATTTGGCTATCCCGTTCAGAAGGTCTTCAATGTAGGTATCAATGCCAACTTCTAAAAAGATAATAGGATGAAAACGATCATAAAGATATTGCTGGCAGCGTCGCTACCTGTCATGCTGTCCTCCTGTAAGAAATACCTGGATGTCGTGCCGGACGATGTTGCCACGCTTGAAAGCTCTTTTGTCAATGCCAACGAGACGCAGGCGTACCTTTTCGGATGTTACAACGCATTGCAGAATTTGTCCGATGTACGGCGTAATGCAGGCTTTACCACTTCCGGCGAGATCATCTTCCCCTATCCCCTGCAGGATCAGAATATTTTAGGACAGGGCGGGGATGGCGGTTTCCAGATCCTCCGCGGCACGCAGAACAGCGCCAATCCTATCCTGAACTATTGGGACGGATATAATATGGGGTTGAACCTCTGGCAGCCTATCCGGCGGTGTAATACGCTCATCGATAATATCGACATACCGAAAGACCTGAATGCTTATGATAAAGCAAGATGGATAGCCGAGGCAAAGTTCCTGAAAGCGTATTATCATTACTGGCTGATACGTATGTACGGTCCTATTCCCATCCAGGACAAGAGCCTTCCGGTGAATGCAACAACAGAGGAGGTCCGTATCAAGCAGCAGCCGGTGGATTCCTGTTTCAATTATGTGGTAGGTCTTCTGGACGAGGCGGCTAAGGACCTTCCGCCTGTGATCCAGAATACGGCATTGGAAGCAGGCAGGATCACTTCTACGATCGCATTGGCGGTGAAGGCCGAAGTACTGGCTACCCAGGCCAGTCCTCTTTTCAACGGCAACCCGGATTACGTCTCGATGAAAAGGCAGGATGGGGTAAGCCTCTTCCCGGCTGCTTATGACCCTGCTAAATGGCAGCGGGCGCTGGATGCGACCAAGGCGGCCATCGATGCGGCGAATGCGGCCAATGCCACACTGTACAGTCTCAAGCTTACCGGAAGCATTACCCATTTGTCGGATTCCGTCCGGCAGCTGCTGGAGATCCAGGGTGCTTTTGTCGACAGCTGGAACCAGGAGCAGATATGGACCCTCAATCCCCAGTTCGGATGGCAATATATGGCGTCCCCCCGTGTGACCGCGGATGCGGCAGCGAATGTCTTTGCCGTATATTCCAATTTCTCCGTACCTATCGCGGAATCGGAGCTGTTTTATACCGATCATGGCGTGCCGGTCAATGAGGATAAGACCTGGGATTATGCTAACAGGTATACCGTGCAGAAAGGCGACCTTCAGCATTCTTATTATCTCCACTTCGATTATCCTACCGCAAAGGGTAATTTCCATCGTGAACCGCGTTATTATGCTGACGTAGCTTTTGACGGGGCCAACTGGTTTGGCTCGGGCAATACGGACGACAGGAACCCCAATTATGTCAATGCTGTCAATGGCTTTGCTTCTCCTCCCGATCAGCTGCGCTATAATGCCACGGGCTATTGGGCGAAGAAGCTGGTGCCTTATCAGTCTACGGCAGGTCAATCCAGCGTCTGGCAGGGCTATTCCTGGCCGCTCATGCGGCTGACCGGTCTTTGGCTGTTGTATGCAGAATGTCTTAACGAGGTCAATGGTCCCAATGGCGAAGCATACAGCTGGATCGACAAGGTCCGTGCAAGGGCAGGGCTGCCGGGTGTGATAGACTCCTGGAATAATTACTCCCGTAATCCCGGCAAACCTTCCACGAAGGAAGGGCTCAGGGCCATCATCCACCAGGAGAGACGTATCGAGCTGGCTTTTGAAGGTCAGGCCGGCTGGGACCTGAGAAGATGGAAAGAGCTGCAAAACGTGCTGGCAGGTCCGGTACAGGGATGGAATGTGTTTGACAGGACTGTCAATGGCTACTACCAGGTGTTGAATGTATTCCAGCCCATCTTCGGATTGCGGAATTATTTTTACCCGATACAGGATTATGACATCCTGACAAACCCCAATCTTACGCAGACCCTTTATTGGTAACCAAAATCGCTCAACGAATTATGAAATCATATAAAATAGAATGGTGCATCCCGTTGCTGCTGCTGGTTTTTCAGCCCGGCTGTAAAAAGACGGACGGTTATAATACCATTGTATCCAACGATAAGACCAGGCCGGGAGTCATAACGGATATCAAGGTCACCAACTTCAATGGGGGCGCTTATATTACTTATAACCTGCCTGATTCCAAGAATATACTCTATGTGCAGGCGCAGTACAAGATCAACGACAAGGATAGCCGGCAAACCAAGTCTTCCTATTATTCCGACAGCGTTACGGTAAGCGGTTTTGCCAAAAGCCAGGATTACCAGGTAGTGCTTTGGACGGTCAGCCGGGCAGATGTCCGCAGCGATTCCGTGGTCGTCACTGTCCATCCTGATACGCCTGCTTATATCCTGGCGCTGCCCACTGTGACCATGACCCCTGACTTCAGCGGTGTGCATGTCATGGCCCTTAATAAATTGCGTGCGCCTATCGGCGTAATAACCATTACAAAGGATTTAAGCAACAAGCTGCAGGTGGTCTCGCAGAACTACTCGGATAAGGACACCATCCAGTTCAGTCTGCGTGGGTACGATACGGTGTCAAGACAGTTTGGGGTGTACATCACGGACAAGTGGGGAAATATATCCGACACCGTGTTCAATAATATCGTGCCTTTTTATGAGTCCCAGATGGATAAGTCTAAATTCCTGCCCTTTGTCCTGGGCACGGATGCGCCTACGGGCTTTGGATGGATCATCCAAAATATGTGGGACGGCAACACCGGCTCGCCCGGATATCATACTACGCAACCTATCCAACCCCTTGTGTGGCCCGCTGTCATCACCTTTGACATGGGACAGGAAGCAAAACTAAGCCGTTACATCATCTGGGACAGGGGCATTGACGGCAGCGGGAACTGGCTCTGGCAGGCCGGGGCGCCGCTGACATGGGTGTTGTGGGGACGGACCAGCACACCTGTCGACGAGACCATGCCGGATGCAGATCATCTCCCGCCTGTGGGCGGCGTTACGCCCAACGGTTGGATCAACCTGGGTTTCTTTGTGCTGCCTGCCAAGCCGTCAGGATTGCCGAACCCTCAATATACCAACGATGACCTGGCTTTCTGGAACGCAGGATTCTCCTATAATTTCGATATCAATCTCCCCAAGGTACGTTATATCAGATTTGAATGCCTGCAGAACGTATCGAAGACCAATACCTTTTTCAACATAGAAGAAATGTCCTTCTATGGAGATCCAAGATAAAAAAATGACAATGAAAAGATATCATATAAACCTTTGGACGCTGCTGGCCTGCTTCCTCTCTATGTGGGGATGCAGCAAGAAGCCTACGGACTACCGGGCATTTCTCAACAATACGGAGATCGTCTATCCGGGAAGGGTGAGCAATCCTCAAGTCCTTCCGGGTAATGGAAGACTTATGCTCATCTGGCGTCCCAGCCCGGACCCCAGCATCGTCAGATATGTGGTGACCTGGAATGGCGGCGCGGATTCGGTGACGCTGCCGGCCACTACCCATTCCACCTCTGATACGGTGAGATGTGTCGTCAACCAGTTGTCGGAGTATTCTTATACTTTTTTCATATACTCGTATGATGGTGATGGCAACAGAAGCGTCGTAACCGAGATCGATAATGCCCAGGCATATGGGGATATTTACAGGGCGGGGCTGCACAACCGGCTGCAGGATGTCAGCAAGCCTGCTCTCCTCAATCCGGACGGCTCGGTCACCATGTACTTCCTGCCCCCGCTGGATACCATCAATGTCACCACCCGTGTCAAGTACGTCAATACCAGCAACGACACAGCCTATGCCTATCTTGCGCCGGGGGACGGCGTGGCAAGCCTGCCTGGTTTTAAGGTGGGTACGAAGATCCTTTATCAGTCGTCCTTCATACCTTCGGAATATGCCATCGATACTTTTTATACCACAAGCTATGATACGGTGCCCTATGTTTATGTCCTGTGTGATAAAAGCTTATTTACCGAAGTGCATCTTCCCAACGATCTGAATGCATATGACGGCAGCACCTATCTGGCGCGTATATGGGACGGGCACCTGGAAACGAGGGATTATCCCAACCTGTTCCACAGCAACGGCAGTCCGGGGATACCGGGAACAATCACTTTTGACATGCACAGGACATATAACAATATCAGCAGGTTTGAGGAGTCAGGCAGACCCTGCTGTCATAATCCCATCGATTTCGAGATATGGGGTATTGCCGACACCACGGGCGCCATTACCAGCCTGACGCCGGATAACGGCGGATGGGCGGATGACATGACCGCCAAAGGCTGGAGCATGCTAAAGGAGGTGATCAGGACGGATGACGGATCGGCTCCATATGATGTAGATATCAACAACAATCCTATTCCTGTGCGATTTGTCATCATCCGGATAAAAACGGTGGCTTCCAACCAGGGTTATGCCAACATCAGCCAGGTGACATTGTGGGATAAACAATAAGGTTATCGATTATGAAAAAAATGTTCCTTGTTCCGGTATGTATTTTGGGGATGATATCAGCTTTTACCCAGGGGACTGCCATGCAGGATTTTATGTCCAGGCGGTTTGGCATGTTCATCCATTTTGGGCCTGTCACCTTGCGGGGAACGGAGATAGGGTGGAGCCGGGGGCATGAAGTGTCATTGGAAGAATATGACACTCTTTACAAGGAATTCAACCCTGTATTGTTCAATGCGGACGCCTGGGTGAAGGCGGCCAGGGATGCGGGGATGAAGTACCTGGTCATCACTGCCAAACATCATGATGGGTTTTGTCTCTGGCCTACGGCGGTTTCGTCCTATAACGTGGGGAACAGCCCATTTAAAAGGGATATTGTGGGTGAACTGGCTCAGGCCTGCCGGCGTCAGGGTATTACCTTTTGCGTATATTTTACCGTGCTGGACTGGCATGATCCCGACTACCCGGTGAAAAACCCCCACGATACTTCCCTGAATGTAAAAGGTGATATGGGACGGTTTGTAATGACCATGAAAAAGGAGCTGAAGGAGATCGTGACCAGGTATCATCCATTCATGCTCTGGTTTGACGGATATTGGGACAAATGCTGGACGGTAGAGGACGGGAGAGAGATATACCATTATTTAAAGACCCTGGACCCCAGGCTTATCATCAACAACCGTCTTGGGAAGGGAGGACCTTTATCCGACGCCCGATCCGTGGGCGATTTTCTTACACCGGAGCAGACCATCGGCGGGCTGAACATGAAAGAGCCCTGGGAAAGCTGTATCACTATTTGTAATCAATGGGCCTGGAAGCCAAACGATCAAATGAAGACATTGAAGCAATGTATCCAGACCCTCGAACGGACGGCGGGCGGCAACGGCAATCTCCTGCTCAATGTGGGACCTATGATGGATGGAAGAATGGAAGCCCGTCAGATCACCCGGTTGAAGGAAATGGGGGATTGGCTGAAAAAGTATGGAGAGAGCATCTATGGCACAAAAGGCGGCCCCTATACGCCCAACGACCTGTTCGTTACCACCCATCAGGGAAAAAAGATCTATGTTCACCTGCTGGAGAAAAAGACCGGGTCGCTCGTGCTGCCTTCCCTGCCCGGAATAAGGGTGCTGAACGCGCATTTTTTGAAGGGGGATGACCTGGTCTTTACCCAGGACCCGCAGACAGGCATCAGCATCCGGCTCCCAGATGTCCTGCCCGGGCCCATCAGCTCCGTCATCGTATTGGAGGCGGATAATGAAATCGAACCATGATAAAGAAAATATCAGTTATTGACGCCCGTTACCCGCTGGGAAATGGCGCCGGCAGCGATGCCATCCACCGGGACCCTGTCTATTCTTATGCCGTCACCCAGCTGCATGATGACAGCGGGCTCACCGGGACCGGTCTTGCTTTTACGTTGGGAGAGGGGAATGACATGGTATGCAAGGCGGCGCAGTTCTATGGCGAGAAGCTAAAGGGAAGGGACATAGAGGAGCTAATGAGCGATTTTGGGAATATCTTCAATAGTCTTTCCAATGAGCAGCAGTTCCGCTGGCTGGGGCCGCATAAAGGTGTCGTTCATCTTGGTCTGGCTTCCGTGACGAATGCATGTTTTGACCTTTGGGCAAAAAAAAGGGGGGTGCCGCTGTGGCGGCTGCTGACCGATCTTTCACCGGAGGAGCTTGTCCATACCCTGGACCTTTCCTATCTGGAAGACGAGCTGACAAGGGAGGAGGCGCTGGCATTGATAAAAGCAAATGAAGCGGGCAGGGAGGAACGCCGGGGAATATTATCCATTGGTTATCCCGGTTATGATACTTCCATCGGCTGGTTCAATTACCCGGACGACAAAGTGAGGGAGAACGCCGTCAAGGCAGTGGCGGAAGGGTTTACGGCCATGAAGCTGAAGGTAGGATCGGCGGACCCCGAGAGAGATATACGCCGGGCGCATATTGTAAGGGATGCTGCCGGCGACGGGGTAAAGGTGATGCTGGATGCCAATCAACAGTGGACGTTGCCTCAGGCTATCCGGATCTGCCGGCAGCTGCAGGGCATGAACCCATATTGGATAGAAGAGCCGACGCACCCGGATGATGTAGAGGGGCATAAGACCCTGGCCAGGAGCATTGCTCCCACTGCGCTGGCGTTGGGTGAGCATGTGCCCAACCGTATCATTTTTAAGAACTATCTGCAGGCGGGATGTGCCGGGTTTATACAAGTGGATGCCGTGAGGGTAGGGGGTGTCAGCGAGTTTATAACGGTGAGCCTTTTATGCCGGAAATTCGGCGTCCCTGTCGTTCCGCATGTAGGAGACATGGGACAGCTGCATCAGCACCTGGTCCTGTTCAATCATATTACGCTTGGGCATCAGGCCTTATTCCTGGAACATATCCCCCATCTTCAAAAGCATTTTGTACATCCCGTCAATATTTCGGACGGTGTTTACAGGACGCCGCAGGAGCCGGGCAGCAGCTGCGATCTAAAATAGCATGATAAAGACACCGGACATAATTGTCAGCATCCTCTATATCCTGGGCATTGTCGCTGTGGGATTGTGGGCAGGGACCCGCAAGAAGAAGGACGTCTCTTCCAGCGATTATTTCCTGGCGGGCAAGACATTGCGGTGGCCCATGATCGGGCTGGCCCTTTTTGCCACCAATATCTCCTGTCTTCACCTGGTGAGCCTGGCCCAGAGCGGATTCGACACCGGGCTGCTCAGCGGTAATTTCGAATGGATGGCTGCATTTACGCTGATCCTGCTGGCCCTTTTCTTTGCTCCTTTTTATATCCGCAGCGGTGTCAGCACCCTGCCTGATTTCCTGGAGAGGAGGTACAACCGGGCCTGCAGGGACTGGCTCACTTTTATATCCATCCTGTCGGCTGTCATCATTCATATCGCTTTTTCCCTGCTCACCGGCGGTATTGTCCTGGAAACCCTCTTCGGCATCAATATGTATGTCAGTGTCACCGTGATTGCCGTCATTACAGCGGTGTATACGATCATCGGCGGGCTGCGGGCCGTGGTCGTCACTGAAAGCATCCAGACCGTTGTGCTGGTGGCGGGCGCCGTCGTGATCACCGTTGCCTGCTTTGCAAAGATGGGCGGCTGGCATTCCATGGTGGCTATCCTGCAGGAGACGCATCATATGGAGAAGCTGTCCATGCTGCGTCCCCATGGCGACAGCAGCGGGCTTCCCTGGTATGCCGTATTCCTTGGGTATCCTGTGCTGGGCATCTGGTATTGGTGCGCGGACCAGACCATCGTGCAGCGGATACTGGGGGCAAAAGATGTGGATCATGCCCGGGCGGGCGCTCTTTTTTGCGGCTGGATCAAGATACTACCGGTGTTTATTTTTATCGTCCCTGGTCTGATGGCCTATACGTTGTCGCAAAAAGGTCTGCTGGATATCCATACATTACAGACCACCGATGGCGTGGGCAATACCGTCACCAACAGCAAGGGTATCTATACACTGATGATCACGCAGCTGGTGCCTACGGGTCTGGCGGGTATTATCGTGGCTGCGCTCCTGTCGGGTCTGATGAGCCAGGTATCGGGGGCACTGAACTCCATCAGCACCCTGGTGAGTTTTGATCTGTATAAGCGGTGGAGGCCTGCTGCCGATGAAAGACGGCTGGTGCAGGTGGGACGGGTGGCGGCGGGTGTTGCGCTTATATTCTCCATTTTTTTG
>DASZVM010000165.1:0-19168 GCA_035547295.1 Puia sp.
AAAGGGTTCACATAAGCGGACAGCCGCTGCTGGCAAAATACATGGACAGACAGTCCAACAATGACAAAGACTAAAAGGCTTCTTTTTTTCATGCACTAAAAATAACAAAGACAATCTTGCTAAACATCATTAAAGTCCTACCTGGAGTCCCACACTGACCACCCGCTGGGCCAGATAGGCATCCCCGGCGGTATTTGACTGCACCTCGGGGTCCTGCTGGTACTTCTTGCTGACATTGCTCCACGTCAGCAGGTTGTAGGCTGTGAGATACAACCTTCCGTTATTGAAGCGCAAAGGCAGCATCTTCCTGGGCAAAATATAGCTGACCTCCACTGTCTTCATACGGACGTAATGCGCGTTGATGAGCCAGAAGTCCGAATTATAGGCCGACGGACTGTTGATGGTGGTCGGGTTGCTGGTAAGCCGGGGGAACTTTGCCGATGCAGCCGTGGCAGGCGTCCACCGGGCCTCATGGATAGGCTGGAACTGCCCCTGGAAAGGCTCGATGGCATTCCCCACGAGCCCGAGACTGTAACCGAACGCCCCCTGGAAAGTGACGCTTACATCCAGGCCCTTATAACCGATCTTCAGCGGCATGCCGATCGTCGTGCTGGGCAGGTTGGGCAACCCGATGGCCGACATGTCATTCTGGTCGATGGCGCCATCCCCATTCACATCCTTGTATTTCAGATCGCCCGCCTGGACGGCGTATCCTACAGGCTTGGCAACCTTTACATCGGCAACATCCTCAGGGCTGTAATACCCCATCCATGTATAACCGAACGGCTGCTTGATGGGATGCCCGGTGACGGCCAGCCAGGGATAACGGGGCGCGGCCTCCGCCATGTACAGGATCTTATTCTGCGCATAGGTGAATACGATGCTGGCGCTGTAACGCACCTCGCCCGCCTTGTCCTGCCAGTTGATGGTACCCTCCACTCCCCTGTTGATCGTGACGCCGACATTGCCGGGGGACAATCCCACACCCAGCATCTCAGGTACGTCCTGCCGGGTGACAAGCTGATCGTACCGGCGCTCATGGAAATAATCGCTCTGAAAGGTCAGCCTGTCATCAAAAAGGTTCATATCCAGACCCACATCATACTTCTTTGCTTTTTCCCAGGTGACATTGTCATTCCCCAACGCCCCTTCTAAAACAGTGCGCGCCGGCTGGGCGCTCTGCCCAAAACTGTAGTCATTCCCCTGAAAATACACCTGGTTGTACAGGTACTGATTGCCCAACGCCACATCACTGCCCACTACGCCATAAGTGGCACGCAGCTTGAACAGGTTGGCCGCCGGAAAGAGCTTGCCGAAGAACTTTTCCTTCGCCAGGTTCCATCCCAGCCCGATGGCGGGGAAAAATCCGTTGCGATGATTGGACTGGAACCTGTCGCTGCCGTTAAATGCGCCGTTAAAGTCCACCAGGTACTTCTGCTGATAGTCATATCCCAGTTTCAACGAATAGCCCCTGAACTTATGGGGGACATCCGCGATGACAGGGAAGATGCCCGTAACATCATTGTCCACACGGAAGCTCTCCTGGTTCCATAACAACAGCCCGGTGACATGATGCGCTGCAAAGACACGCTCATAGTTCAGGTATATCTGGATATTCGTACGCTGGTTATCGATGTCTGTGCTCCCCAGCGTCCGGTAAGTACCATACGTATAGCCGCCTGTGTTCACCCCTGTATTCAGATGATAGGTACTGTCCGTGGGATCGAAATGATAAGAAGGGGGGGTGGGTCTGAACAGCGTCAGCGAATTTTGCTGTACACTGGCATAGGCCACCCGCCCGATAAGGGATAGCCCCCGGGTAATATCATCCAGCTTTTCCGTGAAACCCAACAGCACATTGAAATCCGTCCGGCGATTGCGCGTGTATCCCTGGGAAGCCAGCCGCGCGTTGAGCGTCGGCGCCTGGTCCTGGGTGTCGTACGCATATGCCCAGGTACCGTTGGGGTTGATAAAAGGTGCGGAATAAGGATGTATCCGGGAGAAATTGTAGATCTCTCCGACGGTATTCGTGGCATAGGGTTGATTGATGTCCCCAAACCTGGCCGTGCCATCCAGCCGGAAGCTGAGATTCCTTGTCGCCTGTATGTCCAGGTTCGTCCGGACATTATATCGCCGGTAGAAATAGTTGCTGTTGACGCCATCTGAATTGGTGGAAAAATTCCGGATCGTCCCGTCCTGCGTGAATGCTCCGCCGGAAACAAAATACTTCACCGCCTGGGTCCCGCCGGAAATATCCAGGTTAGCGTTTGCCTGCAGCGAATAGGGCTTCATGATCGCCTTGTACCAGTTGACATTGGGATGTCCGTAAGGGTCTGCCCCACTCTTGAAAAGGTCCAGGTCTGCCTGGGTGAACTTGGGATTGATCCCGTCATTCGCATAGGCCTCATTGACGAGCATCGCCGTATGGTAAGAGTCGAGGAACTTGGGTGTCCGCACAGGCGCCTGACCGCCCAGTTCACCCCGTACATTGAAGTGAGGTTTGCCAGCAACACCCCGCCGGGTGGTGACCACCAGCACCCCGTTGGCGCCCTTGATACCATAGATAGCCGTGGTGGAGGCATCCTTCAAAATGGTGATGCTTTCGATCTCGTTCACATTTATCTGCGACAGCTGCTCATACGTATACTCGATGTCGTCCACGACTATCAGCGGCTTGTTCCCGTCCGGGTTCAGCGAGCTGATGCCCCGGATAAAAAAGTCGGAGGCATCCCTTCCGGGCTGACCGCTTCGCTGTACAGTGATAAAACCCGGCATCTTTCCAGCCAGGGCATTCTGCACGCTGCTGGTTGGGATATCCCTGATCTCATCCGCATTGATGGTGCTGACGGCGCCCGTATTGGTAATACGTTTCTTTTTTCCAAAGCCTACGACAATGGCCTCATCCATGCCCGCCGAAGACTGCTGCATCACCACCTCGACTTCATGCACGCCTTTTTTGACGGCGACCTCCTGTTTCAGATAATTGAGATAGGTTACGATCAGGGTATTCGTATTACCCCGGAGAACGATATGGAACCTGCCTTTCTCATCGGCTGCCGCCGCATTGGAAGGCCGTCCCTTTTCCGTGACGGTAGCCCCGGCCAAAGGACCGTTGGCGTCCTTCACCAGCCCCGTCACCACTCTTTGCTGCGTTTGTCCCCACGCCAGTGCCGGCAGCAGGAACACCAGCAGGAGGAGGGATGTCGATATTTTCTTCATAGCTGAAATAATTAAGTGTTGGTTTTTTTCCTCACCACAATGGATTTTGTTTCATCTGCGGGTTTCTTACCACCTCGTTATAAGGGATGGGATAGAAATACATCTGCGGGTCCCGGAACTTTGCCTGCAGCACATTGATGGGATTGTAGAACAGCTGACCGCTGCTGGAGAGCTGTACATCCATCCCCTGCAATGGTGCCGTATTGTACACATCCCCGGCGATCTTCCAGCGCCGCAGGTCCCAGTAACGATGCTCCTCGAAAGCCAGCTCGATCCTCCGTTCATTGTGGATGGCCGCCCGCATCTCCTCCTGCGTCATGCCCTGCTTTAATCCATATGTATTGTCCGGTCCGGGATTTATCCCCGCCCGCTGACGCAAGGCGTACAATGCATTGTATGTATCCGCCGACGGACCGGAAAATTCGTTCGACGCTTCCGCATACGCCAGCAGGACACCTGCATACCGGTAGTATATAAAATCATGCACCGTATTGGAATAGTTGGGAGGAATAGCCGGCACACTTTCAAAAGGGCCCATGAATTTGCGCATGTAATAGCCGGTCCTGGTCTGCTGAACAGAGCCCCCCGGTTTATCGAGCCCCCCATCAAAGGTTTCCACAGGCCTGTTGAGCCAAAGGCTGCCGTTGTGGAACACTGTCTGGTGAAGACGGGGATCGCGATGATCATAAGGCTGTGTGGGATTGTAGCCGGATGCAACATCTGTAATGGCCAGGCCACTGTCGGTGGGAAAGGCATCCACCAGGTTTTGCGTAGGACTGGTCAGCCCTTTACCCCCGGCCGACGTAAAGCCGACAGGGGAATTGTTCCTTTCCACATCGATATTGGTGCCTACCTGCACCCAGAAGATCGTCTCGGTATTCGTGCCCACAGGCGCTGCCTGCGTGGTGAAGATATCCTTGAACACAGGCATCAGCTTGTACTCGCCCCCGAGAATGATATCATTTGCAGCATCGGCTGCCAGCTTCCACCTGTTGAGGTCATAGGACGTATAGCCTGTGAGGGGATTGCCATTGTCGATATCCCCTCCGTTGTATAAAGGGCTGGCGGCAAACAGCAACACCTCTGCCTTCAACGCCATCGCAGCGCCCCGCGTGATCCGGCCATAGGTCGATCCATTCACCATCGCCGCTGTCCGCAGGCTGTCTTTGATGTTGTCGCATTCGCTGACGATATAGTTGACACATTGCTCAAAAGTATTACGGGGCAGCTGCGCATTGTCCGTCAGTTGCCTGATGGTATCACCCAGCAACGGCACGCCGCCATACCTTTTCATCAGCTCGAAATACAGCCAGGCCCGAAGGAACCGGGCTTCGCTGCGATAGGCGCTCCTGGCAGACTGTCCGTTGGGCAGCTTCTCCAGCATAGGTACAGTATTGATATTGACGATAAAGACGGTGGCGTTACGGATGGCTGAATAGTTGCGGGCCCAGTCGTCGTCACCATTGGTATTGGTAGCCGTATAAGCGCCCGTGGCCATCGCCTGTACAGCGGGCAAGCCGGCGGTGACAGAGGTGACGGCATCATCGCTGGCGGCATCCAGGTAATTGTTGTCGATACGGTTGTGCCCATTCGGTATTGTCATCAGGTATGTATTGAGCAAATAGGACATAGCGCTCTTGCCCAGGGAATCCCGGGGGTCGAAAGCCAGGTCGGGCGTCACCTGCTGCCCAAGCGGCACGCTCTCATAGGTCTTGGAACAGGAGGCGATAACTCCTGTGAGGACCATGAACACGATCAATTGATATATAAGTTTCATATAACAGCAGATTTAAAGTTTGACGGTAATACCTGTATTGATAACCCTTTGAATGGGATAGGAAGGCAGCGAGACCTCGGGATCTACGCCCTTATAGGCAGCATGCGTCCAGAGGTTCTGCGCATTGGCGAATATCTTCACTCCTCTCAGCTTTACCTTCCTCACCCAGCTGTACGGGAGATTGTATGCCAGCGAAACGTTCTTGACGCGCCAGTAGTCCCCGTTCCGGAGGAAAAAGGTGGACGAGAGAAAAGCGGGGCTGAAATTATAACCGTTGTATCCAGCCGTAAGCCGGGGATAGGTGGCCGTGGTAGCCGTCTCGGGTATCCACCGGTTCAATGACTGCTGGTAAGCTTGGGAATATCCGTTGTTCTGCGCGCTAAAGCCGGCATCCATGTACTGGTTGTCCACATATTCCTCCCGCTGCATAGCTCCCTGCACAAGCACACTGGCCTCGATACCCTTAAAGCTGGCGCCGGCCGTAAGGCCATACCAGATGATGGGCCGCCGGCGGCCGATAGGCGTCGCATCGAACTGGTCGATCACCCCGTCATGGTTCAGGTCCTTATACTTGATATCCCCCGCGTGCGGTACGATCCCGGGAATGGAAGCCGCCGATGCCGCATCCGCAGCAGTCTGGAAAAGACCGTCGGCAATAAGACCAAACCGCTGACCAACGGGCAGACCGGTATGCCTGTTCCAGTCGTATTTTTGATATTGCTCGTCCATAAAGACGACACGGGACTGCTGCAGGGAAGCATTGCCCGTGAAAAAATAGTTGAGGTCGCCCACATGGTCCTGGTAGGTCAGGTTGAGCTCGGCGCCCTGGAACAGGTTGACTCCGATGTTCTCCGCGGGATATTGCAGCCCTATCAATGCCACCGCGCTGCCCCGCTGCTGCATGACGTCGAAATACCGTTCGTGATAATAGTCCGCGGTCAGCTGCAGGCGGTTATCCAGCACCGATACATCCAACCCCAGGTCCAGCTTGTCGGCCTTCTCCCAGGTGGCATTCACGTTGGCCAGGAACTGGCTGCCGTTGTTCCCCTGCTCCGCAAGACCGCCCCCGTTGGGATAGTTGCTGCCGATGCCATAAGTACCCGCAA
Source organism: Puia sp. (assembly GCA_035547295.1). GTDB lineage: Bacteria > Bacteroidota > Bacteroidia > Chitinophagales > Chitinophagaceae > Puia. The sequence goes on from DASZVM010000165.1 coordinate 6,103, forward strand.
CGCCCTGGTAATGCTGGCGCCAGATGAAATAGCCGTAACCGTCCACATTCGCATTGCCCGTACGGCCATAGGTAGCCCGCAGCTTCAGCTTGTTGAGCCAGGCATGACCGCTGAGAAAACGCTCTTTGGCCATATTCCAGCCTACACCGCCGGCATAGAACCATCCGTATTGATGACCGGGCGCATAACGGTCATATCCGCCATAGGTGCCCGCCAGCTCGGCGAAATATTTCTGCTGGTAATCATAGCTGCCCTTTGCCGCATAATTGGTCAGGGCAGCAGGGATATCATAGTTCAGCAAGGTCTTCTTCTGATCGAACAGCAACATGCCGCTGACATGATGATCCCCGAAGTATTCGTCCCAGCCCGAAGAGAGCTGTACGAAGCGATAGCGGCCCCACGACGTGCCCGTATAAGCGTTGTTCTGATTCACCACCGCACCGTATTGGTTGTACGCCGTATCGCCCGTTCCCCTGACCACCTGCTGGAAGACGGGAGCCTGCTTGCTGCGGATGATCAGCCCCGACTCGCTGACGGAAATATTGCCTTTCGCCTTCAGCCATAGGCCCTTCACCCACCTGTCAAACCTGTACGCCAGGTCCAGGTTCACCATGATATCCCGGGTATGGTCCATTTGATAACCCGAGGCTATCACCTGGGAAAGAAGGTTCTGGGTATAGTTCGTATTCCCGCCAAAAGACCCGTTGGAGTTATAGACATTATAGGCATTGTTGGGCGTAGTCAGCAGCTGGTTCAATATAGTATTGACGGTCACACCCGGCTGATTGCCGTCCTGCAGCCGGCCAAACAGCTGCACACCCATGGTAAAATATTTATTGACGTCGATATCGATCTTCGAATTCAGCGTATAGCGCTTGATATCCGCATTCGTGTTATAGGTATTGGCGGGAGAGGTGACGAACATGCCCTGCTGGTTCATATAATTCAGGGAGACGAGATAACGGGCAACGCCGCTGCCACCCGTGACGTTGAGGTTATAGCGCGTCAGCAGCCTGTCGTTCTTCAGGATCGTGTTGAACCAGTTCACGTCCGGATGACCGATGGGATCCGTATGGTTCTTGTAAGCATTGAAATCCTGCTCTGTATAGGCCGGTGTCTTCCCGTCATTGAGCAATGCCTCGTTCAGCAGATAAGCATATTGATAGGCCGCTAAGGGCGTCGGCAGCCCCAACGGCTTTTGCACACCCGTCTCCGCCGTGAAGGATACACGGGGCGGTCCTGCCTGCGGCCGCAACGTCGTCACGATCAGTGCGCCGCGGGAGCTGTTCTGGCCTAATAATATATTGGACAACGCATCTTTCAGGACAGACACGGACTCGATATTCTCGGGCTCAAGCTCGTAGAACTCCCGCTGCACCCCGTCGATGATGGCAATAGGACTCTGTCCAAGACTGCCTGCATGTCCCCGCAGCTGGATATTGAACTCCGTATTATCACTGAGACCCGCCCCGTTGGTATTATTGGGAATATCACCCACGAAGATGTCACGGCTTGTGAGCGACGCACTCAACGGCGTATGAAACCCGCTTGTCTGCTGAACGCTAAGCCCCGCAAGCCGGCCCGGTAACGCATAGAGATAAGAAGGGGCCGGAGTGGTGCCGAGAAGACGGGTGGTAGCTATCGATCCTAAAAAACGGCTGGCATCTTCCTGCCCATATAGCACATCCAACTTCATATCCCCACCTTCCTTTTCCTGTAAAGGACGACCAACCAGGGCAAACACAGGCTTTCCCGTCCCCCTCACCTTCCATTCACGCACATCGAAGCGTGGATGCTCGATCACCAGCACGCTGCCGGCCGCCGCATCTATATGGAATTCCCCATCCGCATTTGTAAAAGAGACGGTCTTTTCTCCCTTGACGGACACGCTGACGCCAGCCAGCGGATGTCCATAATCATCCAGCACAGTCCCCGTTACGGCAGGCGTCTGCCCGAAACCGCTGATCACCGCCAGCAGCAGACACCATCCAATGATCATTTTATGATACATAAAAGATTTCTTTAAGAGTTAGTTATTGGCATTTGAAAGTATAGGTAAAGGGATCGCTTCCGCCGCCATAGCCTACCTTGATGGATCCGGTGGCATCCGTAAAGTAATAGGACAGCCGGGTAAGGTGCTGCTCGTCCGTGAGCTTGAAAAGCTGCCGGGGCCAGATATCCTTTCGCCACCTGCTCAAACCCAGGGACTCCAGCTTCATAGCATCGCTGTGGTCGCATACCTCGATGCTGTCCCCGTTGCTGAGATAACCCTTGGCGCAGAGATACACCTGTGAGGCGTTCTTCAGATCATTGTCCGCCACGGCGCCATCAAACGAGACCGTGACGATATCATTGTCCAGCGAAGTACGCGGATCCACGCTGGCCAGTTGGGGATAGCAGAAATCGATGAGGTCCCCCTGTCCATGCACCTGGAAACAGCTGCTGAAATAGGAAGAATAATATTGGGCGTCGGTGAGACCGTCTGAGCTGTTGGCCACGCAGAACCCCAGCTTGCACTGCAGGTTGTCCATGCTGGCCTTCATCTTGATATACACATCCACCAGGTAATCCTTGCCTGACGCCACAGAATAAGTGGAATTCGAATAGAACGCCACCCATTCATACTCATTCAGCAGGTTGCCCCCGTTTCCCACGGTCTGCAGGAGATAGAGGGGCCAGTCCAGTCCGTTCCCGCCGGGCGCGGGCGTTCCGGATGGGATCACCGTCATAGGCTGCTCGCCCGTGGTGATCTCGCTGGTAAAAGTGATCACCGCATTCTGGGCCGCCTTCCAGACCTTGGGCACCAGCACAGCCACCATGAACTTCGCAGTCCTCGTATCATTCGTCGAGATCTTGACCACCAGATGGACAGGAACTATATCTCCGCCATTGACGCTGGAAGGCATATCCACGGTGTCGATCTTGATGCTGCACGCCACGATGGTCAGTATCAGGATAATGCCCGGCACCTTCCACCAATAGGTGGGGTGCTCCCGTAAAAATCGCTTTATCTTTTTCATGTTGGTTTTGGTTTTAATTCACTTTTTGCAGCGTGTACTGATAGCTGTTGGAAGAGCAACCCGGGCTGAAAGTGATGATGATATTTCGCTGACCGCCCACGACAGGATACTGAAAGGGCGATTGCGCCGTACTGTCCGGCAGCGTAAAGGAGAGGGTAAAAGGATAGTTGGGGTTGTCGAATGCCCATCTCCCGTTCTTGCTGACGATAAAAGGCACCAGGTTATCCAACGTATAGGTGCTGTCGGTAAAATGGATACGGAACTTCGAGAAGTCGAATCGCGAAGTGAGGTCCGTACCGTTACGCGTAGCCTTGATCACCTGCCAGTTTCCCTGGATATCTTTGACAGGTTCCGCAGGCACGGAAAGACGTTCAGGCTTACAGGCAAATAACACCGCCGCCAGCAGCATCATCTGCAGAAGGATTATCTTTTTCATGGCTAGTAAAGGGGATTTTGCTGCAACTCCGGGGATTTTGCTATCTCCTTCAAAGGGATAGGCCAGAGATACATGGCTTTATTGAAATTATGCTTGCGGACGGCGAAAGGCTTGTATACCACGGTGGCCCCTCTGTCCACTTCCATCCCGTGCATTTGCTGGTTGTCCGTCTGCTCCGCTATCAGCCAGCGGCGCACATCGAAGAACCGGAAACCTTCATAAGCCAGCTCGATCCTCCTTTCATTACGGATCACCTGGCGCATTTCATCCTGCGTCAGCCCCGGTGACAGCTGGAAAGGTCGCAGTCCTGCACGTTCCCGGACAGACTCCACCGCGAAATGAACCTCCATCGTGGGACCAACAGCCTCGTTCAGCGCCTCCGCATAGTTCAGGAGCACTTCCGCATACCGCATAAGGGGTAGACACCGGGTGGTAGCGCCCAGGCTGTTGTTGATGAGCGTGGGGTCCATCATCTTGTAGATATAGAGTCCCGTAGGCGTGCCCTTGAAAACCGCGTCGCCGCCGGCCGCCACGGGTGGATTGACGCTGGTATTTATATACAGCTGCACGGGAGAAGGCGCATTCGCGCCAAAGATGGGCCGCAGCGTAGAGTCGTGAATAATGGTATAGTCCAGCCGGGGGTCCCTGTTCTGGTAAGGGTTGTTGGGATCATAGCCGCTGGCAGGGTCTGTAATGGGAAGACCGTTGCTCATGGGGAACGCATCCACCATTTCCTGGTACGCATAGGCGCCGCTGCCGCCGCCACGGGAGGGGACATCCCAGAGGTTCTCCAGGTACTTGTTGTCACCCATCATACGGGCGAATATGTATTCGGGGTTATTGGCCCGCTCGATAAAAACATGCTGGAAGCCATACCCCTTCTCGCCTGCCTTCGACGTACTGTCGACATACAGGTGATATCCGTTGCTGGAAATGACAGCCCTTGCCGCATCCGCCGCCAGTTGCCAGCGGTTGGGATCGCTGTCGGGATACGCCACGATGGAATCCAGTCCGGCCACTCCCTGCGCCATACCTCCATTGTTGAACAACGGACTGGCGGCAAACAGAAGCACCCGCGATTTCAACGCCAGACATGCCCCTTTGCTGGCCCTCCCCCATCTCGATCCCGTCTGCACCAGGGGCAGGACGTCACCCGCCGCATCACATTCGGACAGGATATAATTTACACAGGCTCTGAACGAAGCCCGCCTTGCATCGATCTTGTCTTCGGCATTATACACCGTATCCCCGATCAACGGGACACCGCCATAATGCTCCAGCAGCATCATATAATACCAGGCACGGAGAAATCTCGCCTCCGCCTTGCCTTGCTCCTTCACCGCATCCGCCCACGGTATCCGGTACATGTTGCGCAACAGCTGGTTCACCGCCCTGATATTGGCGTACGGAATGCTCCATGCATCGTCGGGGACGACGGAAGGGTTCACAGTCCCCGTGGCAAACTGGATAAACCCATTGGTGCTGGCTGCATTGGGCCCTTCGGCCTCGTCACAGCTGGCATCCAGCCCCGCGGCATACAATCCTCCGTTGAATCGTTTTGGGTCCGACGCAAATCCCGCGGCCGCATAAATATTGTTTAAAAAGGACATGGCATTGGTGCTGTCCGTAAAAGTGGTCGTCTCATTGAGACTGGATGTCACGGTCTGGTCCAGAAAACCCGTCTTGCCGCAGGCAGGCAACAGGACACCGGTGAGCCCCAGAAAGATCAATGGAAGCAATAGTTTGGTTTGCATTTGAAATAAATTGAATGGACGGCAGACAAAGGAATACCTGAGTCAGCTTCTCCGTATCAACAAAACATTAAACTGAAAATTTCTAAATTCGCCGCTTATACGCGGACAAATGGCGTCGGCTAGGTGCCTTGTTCCGCTTACGGTAGGGCCTGTAAGGACGGAACACCGGTATAAAAGTAGAAAGAAAAAACGTTTTAGCAAGTATTCGATCAAAAAAATTTTTTTACGCATGTATCCAACAGTAGGTCATCTTTTACATTTCCATCTTCCAATACCTACGTTCGGATGCTTTATGGTCCTGGCTTTTATCGCTGCTTACTATACCTTCCTCACTGAATTCTCAAGACATCGGCCGCCAGACATTTCTCCCCGCCGGCTGATGGACAAGCTCCTTCTCTTATGCAGCCTCGCCGGCTTCGCGGGCGCCTTCCTCTTTTCCTTCCTTGAAGGCCATCTGGGGTTGAATTACTACGGCAGTCTTCTGGCTGGCACCGCCGCCTATTTATATATTACCCGCCGTCACGGTATCCCCTTCCCCATCGCGGCAGACATCGGAAGTCCGGGCATGATGCTGGCCTATGGCGTGGGCCGGCTGGGCTGCCACCTTTCCGGTGACGGCGATTGGGGTATTAATGTCACACATCCAAAACCTCAGCTGCTGCCTGAATTCCTCTGGTCTTCCACCTTTCCCCACAATGTCCTTCGTCAGGGGATCGCCATCCCTATGTGTACGGACCCTTACAACTATTGCACTCAGCTGCCGGTGCCTGTTTACCCCACCTCCCTCTACGAGGCCATCCTTTGCATCCTGCTCTTTTTTATCCTGTGGGCTATGCGCCGGAGGCTAAAAACCCCGGGCCTTCTCTTCGGCCTCTTCGCCCTGCTGAACGGCATCGAACGTTTTAGCATAGAATTCATCCGCATCAACCCCCGGTACCCCTTTTGGGGTCTTTCGCTCAGCCAGGCCCAGATCATCGCCCTGGGATGCATGCTCGCAGGGGTTTTTAGCATCTGGTGGTTTGGCACACGTTCCCCGGCCGGTTAACCCATTCGTCGCGCCAATCCCCTTTTTCGTGTATCGTTTTTCACATTTAAGACATCCTATTGCTATTTTCGTCAGGTAATTAAAACTACCTCCATGATCCTTACATTATTATCTCACCAATGGAAGTCCTTCTGGCGTGGTCGTAACGCAGGTACAGGCCTGGCCGTACAGATATTTATGGGGCTTCTCATCGCTTATCTCCTGGCATGCCTCCTGGCCATGGGTCTGGGACTGGGCCATATACTGCACAAGGTCTATCCGCAACAGGATGTGGTACCTGTCTTCTGCGGGTTTATCCTGTACTATTTTTCGTTTGACCTGGTGCTGCGTTTTACCCTGCAGGAGCTGCCGGTGCTGACCATACAGCCCTACCTGGGACAAAATATCCGCAGACGGCAGTTGGTGGGTTTCCTGAACATACGGGCCCTGTTCCATTTTCTCAACCTGGTGCCGATCCTCCTCTTTCTACCCTTTGCCTGTACCGATATAGCCAGGGAACATGGGGCCGGCGCAACAGTGACATTTATCACGGCCATCATCTTTCTCACCCTCTTTTCGAATTATCTTATCCTCTATATCAAACGGAAGACGATCATCAATGCCTGGTGGCTGGTGGGTTTTATAGGCGCGATCGTAGCCTTTATGGTACTGGATTATTTCAACGTCCTTTCCATGCGCAAATGGTCGGCTGACACTTTTATCTCGCTGCTCCAACGGCCCGCGCTCATCCTCATCCCCATCATCCTGGGCCTGGCGTCCTATGTCAACAATTACCGGTTCCTCCTGGGTAACCTTTACCTGGACGAAGGCGTCAAAAACGAAAAGGAGAAATCTTCCAGGGAATATACCTGGCTGCAGCAGCTGGGTCTTTCAGGCGAGCTGATCGCCCTGGATATAAAGCTGATGCTGCGCAACCAGCGCCCGAAATATATCCTGCGCATGTCCGTTTTTTTCCTGGCTTACGGGTTTATCTTCTACAGACCGGAGAACCTGAACAATCCCCATCATTACGGCATCTTATTATTCGCAGGCGTCTTTATGACAGGCATCTTTATCATGAATTACGGGCAGTTCCTCTTTGCCTGGCACAGCCGGTATTTCGATGGGCTCATGGCTTCCAACATCAGCATCCCCGCCTTCATCCGCTCGAAGTTCATGCTGTATAATGCCGTCACCACCGCGGCCTTTGTCATCACCTCGCTCTACGGTCTTATCAGCTGGAAGCTGCTGGTCATACAGCTGGCGGCCTGGCTGTACAACATCGGCATCAACAGCGTGCTGTCCATCTATCTTGCAACCTTGAACTACAAGGCCATCGACCTCGCCCGGAGCGCGACTTTCAATTTCCAGGGCATCGGTGCGGTGCAATGGCTCTACGGACTGGTATTGATAGCCGTACCTTTCCTGATATTCTGGCCATTGTCAAGATATGTCAACCCCTGGGTGGGTTGTGCCGTGGTGGGAGGGCTGGGCCTCATCAGCCTGCTGATGCAAAGCTTTTGGATAGAAGTCCTCACCCGGCAGTTCCATCAACGCAAATACCTGATCCTGGCAGGTTTCAGAGAAAAATAATTCCATCACCCCTACAATAACAATATTTATGCTTTCCATCATCGATACGACCAAATCATACAACGGCAATACAGTCGTCAATGTACCCCGGCTGGAGATCGCCACGGGCGAGATCATCGGTCTCGTGGGCAACAACGGAGCGGGGAAGACCACCCTTTTCCGGCTGCTGCTGGACCTGATCCGGGCCGACAAGGGTCAGATACTTTCAAAGGACAGGAATGTCACCGCCTCGGAAGACTGGAAGGATTATACGGCTGCCTATCTTGATGAAGGCTTTCTCATCCATTATCTTACCCCGGAAGAATACTTCTATTTTGTGGGTAAATTACACCAGCTGTCCAGGGTGGATGTGGACGAGTTCCTCCGGAAGTTTGAAGCCTTCTTTGACGGCAGTATCCTGGGCAGCGGCAAATATATCCGGGACCTCTCGAAAGGTAACCAGTTCAAGGTAGGCATCGCCGCCTGCCTCCTGCAAAAGCCGGAGCTGCTGATCCTTGACGAGCCGTTCGCCAACCTCGACCCGTCCTCGCAGATGCGGCTGATCAGGATGCTGAAAGAGCTTTCGGAACAACAACGGATCACGGTGCTCATCAGCAGTCATGACCTCAACCATGTCACGGACGTGTGTCATCGCATCCTGCTGATGGAAAAAGGACGGATCATCAAGGACATCGATACCACCGCCGACACGCTGCAGGAGCTGGAATCTTATTTCGAAGTGTAATGTTATGAAGAGAAAGAACAGGTATTCATTTTGGAAAGTTTGTCTATGGGTCACCCTCATCAACGGCGTGTTCCTGGGTCTTATGCTGACCCTGATCTACTATGTCAAGGTGCCCTATCAGAATTGGGACCCCCACGAGTTCAAGCTCGCCCGGTTCCTCCTGCGGGCCGGCGTGTCGCTCATCTTCCAGTGTATCTTCGATTATTTTGCGCTTAACCGGTATTACAGGGTAATGGTCAAAAAAGGCGGCTGGACGTCTTACCTGCTGGTGACCCTGGCCCTGGTAGGAGCATCCTTCGTCTACTATTTCGTAAATGATCTCACCCTCAGAAAAGAGGAGTTGAAAGTCGCCCTGGACATCAGTCTGAAGATCTTTTCCTACAGCATCTCCGCCCTTTTCCAGATAGGGATACCCCTTGTCATCGCAGCCGTCACCCGGCAGCTGGACGAAAAAAAATGGCAGGCGGAGAACCAGAAAGTGCTGGAGCAGCGCACATCCAGGCTTGAAAAAGAGAAGATGCAGGCCGACTATCTTTTTCTCAAGGCCCAGATCAACCCTCACTTCCTTCACAATACGCTGAACTTCCTTTACGCCAGGAGCCTGCCTTACTCCACGGAGCTATCCGAAGGTATCCTTACCCTTTCGGAGATCATGCGCTATTCCCTGGATAAGGAAGAAGATGCGGACGGGAAAGTACTGCTGACCCGCGAGATCGAGCATCTGAACAATATCATAAAGATCCAGCAGCTGCGTTTTGGCAATGCGCTGCAGGTGATATTTACGATACAGGGTAACCCGGAGGGTCTCCGGATCCTTCCATTCGTCCTGATCACCATTGTGGAGAATGCATTCAAGCATGGCGAGCTAAAAGATCCAGGTCACCCCGTCACGCTTGACCTTTGTATCGATGAGGGGAAAAAACTTCGTTTTCATTGCGTAAATAAAAAGAAAACAGGACCAAAGGAGCTTTCCACGGGCATCGGGCTGGAAAACACCCGGCGGAGGATGGAACTGGCCTATGGAGAAAATTATTCTTTGTATATTAAAGATCAGCGGGAAGCTTATATTGCCGACCTTTCCATTAATTTGTAGCTATGACCACCTGTATCATCGTTGACGACGAACAACACGCGATAGATGTGCTGGAGCACTACGTAAAGCAGATACCTTCATTGCAGCTGCTGGCATCCTTCACAAATCCACTCCAGGCCCTGGAGCTCCTCAACAGGGAAAAGGTCGATCTCCTTTTCCTGGACATTCAAATGCCCGAGATCTCCGGTCTTGATTTCATCCGTGCCATACAGGGACGGTCAAAGGTCATTCTTACCACCGCCTACAGCGAATTCGTTACGGAAGGTTTTGAGCTGGAAGTGGAAGACTATCTGCTAAAACCCATCCCCTTCCCCCGCTTTATAAAGGCCATACAGAGGGTGCAGTCAACCCCTCCCGCAACAGACCCGGCCGCCGCCGATACAGGAGTCGATGACTATTTTTTTGTAAAGACCGAATTGAAGGGTAAAATGCTTCGTATCAATTTTTCGGACATCGATTACATCGAGAGTATGAAGAACTACGTGGCCATCCATCACAATGGGATAAAGACGATGGCCCTGCTGACGATGAAGGACCTGGAAGACCGTCTGCCTGCCGCGCGTTTCCTTCGCATACACCGGAGCTTTATCATTGCGGTGGATAAGATCACGGCTATTGAAGGCAATACGGTGCTGCTCCGTAATGTAAAAGAAAGTATTTTGCTGGGGGAGACTTACCGGCCTGCATTCCTGGAAAAGATGAGAGGCAAAATGCTGCAGTGATCTACTTCCGCTGGAACACCTTCCACTGATTTTGCATCGGCTTCACTGTGCCCAGATAAGCATAAATAGCCGACAGATCACTCTCCTTCATGCCTGCATACATCAGCCAGGGCATGGGCGTGTTGAAATCCGAAGGGCCTACAGGCCGGGGCGCATACCCGCTGTCCGCATACTGCTTGAATTTCTTTATAAAAAGGTTCCTGTCCCAATTGCCGATGCCCGTCGCTTTATCAAATGTGATATTGGGTGAGGTAACGACAGTGCCATTAGGGAAATCAAACCTCCTGCCGCCCCCGAACTCTGTACCGGGTATCTTTGTCCCTTTGTCTACCTGGCTATGGCACTCTGCACAGCCTGCCATGGTGATAAGATATTTTCCATACGCGGTAATATTGTTGGTATCGGGCTTTTTTGCCGGCATTGCTTTTGAGGGCATCGTATTGACGAGGATATTCAACGGAAAGTCCAGCTCATGGGCAGGGACTTCATTCCTGACAGCGGGAAGCGTACGTAAATAAGCAACGATAGACATAATATCCTCCGGGTCTGCCATTCCGTAATTGGGATAGGGCATCAGGGGAAAAAGCGCTTTCCCATTCTTGTCTTCTCCCGTAGTGATGGCCCTGAATATCTCCCCATCCGTCCAGGTACTCAGTCCGGCAGGTGTGATATTGCGGGAATAGACGGTACCGGGAAAATCTATCTCCTTTCCAAATTTTTCACCCCCTCCCCCATAAGTTTCATTCTTCAACGGGCCTGCATAAAACGACCAGTCCCGCTGGCTGTGGCAATCCATGCAAACAGCGACGTGCCTGGCTAAATATTCGCCCCGCTGTACCCTCCCCGGCGTGACCTCTATCTTGACGTCCATGGGCTTACCGACATTGGGCATTGCAGTCTTGATAAAGACAACGACACAGATAAGACCCACAATAACGACGGCTAAAATGATCAGGGTTACCTTGATGGCTTTTTTCATGCTTAGGGGTTTTAGCTTCGCCAAGGTAAGGCATTACCCTTAAAACAGCAAGGCCCTCCGAAAAAAACGAAAGGCCCGCCGTCTCCTATGAATGGCCCCTGAGGGCCTGTTGCTTGTACTATTGTTTGATAAGATACCCGAACAATCCATCCTTTTCATCATCGGGCCCCGCCGTAAAGTACAGCCGGCGCTGATCCACTGTGGATGTTGTAGGGGCAAAGGACAATGCCCAAAGCCCTTCAATGACGATGGTACGTTTGTGCGACTGCAGCTGTCCCAGGAACTTTCCTTCCAGGCTGAATGCGTTGATCCGCCCGTCGCCAAAATTCCCTACGAGGATGACGGAGTCGAGATCATGATGATTGTCACCCATGCCGCCATGCTTTCCGGGACCGCTGTTCCCCCCTTCTCCATGGTTCTCCGGCATATCATCCATATCGCTCTCCTCCAGGAAATCATTGCCCGCTGCCGTTACGCCCCAGGGAGAGTTGAGCCAGCCACGGGAGGCAAACCTGGTGACAAAGGAACCATCCGGCTTGAAAATACTTACAAACCCATTGCCCGGTCCAGCCACGTCGTCCCCGGTAGGACCCACCTTGGCATAGGTCACAAACAGCCAGCTGCCCACCGCCTGGATGTTGAAGGGAGCAAAGCCGGAGGGGATGCCCGGATCATGGAAAGGCATCGACACAGCAGCGAAACCTGTATCCCATGTCCAGATCTTCCCCCCTTTAAAATCAGCCGCATAGATGTAGTTATTGCTACCCCAGGAAGAAATGGCCATGCCTTTGAAGCTGGCAGTGCCAAAAAAGTTCTTTATCCGGATAGCATTGTTCCCCGCAGGCCCATTCCAACCGGCAAGTATCCCATCTTCAGTTACAAAAAGAAAGTTCGCTGCCGACCCATTTGACAGCCGGAACCCTTTGCCGCCGGCAAAAACGATGCCCGTAGGGTTTCCCCCGGCAGTATCCGTGGGCGAGGGGATATTGACAGCGGGCCGTGCAGGTACCAGCGCTCCATCCGCGGTATATACTTCGCTGACCCCGCCTCCATTAGAGTTAACCCAGGCGATACCTCCTGAAGAGAACGCCAGCCCCCACGCATTCATCAACGTGGGATCCATATGGGTCGCTGCATATTTTCCGTTATTGTCTACGAGATTCACTTGGGTAAAGTCCCGGAGATCCTTGTTGGTTACATTCGATTTCCGGCAGCCAAGGGTCAGGACCACTGCGGCAATAAGAAACGCGTTAAGTTTGTTCATACAGCAAATTTTTAGGTTAACGATAGAAGAAGCTACGGGGGTAGGGGATGCGCAGTTCTCAACAGGCAAATAGACTGAACGCGCGATTCCCAACAGGGGTTGCCGGGGGTTATTGGCAAAATTTTAAAGGTTAATATTATACAATACAAAATGCCTATTTTTATACCCGCTATACCCTTTCCCTTAAGCCAACGATTGCGATGATTGTTCCGGAAAATACAAGCGAAGAGGCAATACTCACTTTACTCGCGGATGGTAATGAGGATGCGTTTCGTCATATCTTTTCCCAATATGCCGGCAGGATCTATCAGGTAGCGCTTGGGTATCTCAGGTCCGGTACACTGTCCGAGGAGGTCGTCCAGGACGTTTTCATAAAAATATGGACAGGTCGTGCTCAGCTCCGCCAGGTCCATCACTTCGAAGGCTGGTTGTTTATCATGAGCAGGAACCATATACT
>DASZVM010000166.1:0-6395 GCA_035547295.1 Puia sp.
CGGGATACTGAAAGGTGAATAGGCCCTATTCCACCCCTTTTACCCTCATAGGTAGTATATACACGGACTCGACTTCTGTAATAAACAGCTGCTTCCTGTCCTTTCCGCCAAAACACAGGTTGGAGGTGGATTTCGCACCCACAGGGATATGAGCGATCTTTTCTCCGGAAGGGCTGAATACCGTGATCCCATTCCCCGTAAGATAGAGATTGCCTTTTTCATCCAGGGTGATACCGTCGGAACCCATTTCGGCAAACAGCTGTCTGTCCCTCATGCTGCCGTCCTTATTTATCCGGTACTTATAGGTCTTCCTATCCTGTATGTCAGCTACGTACAACCATTTGCCATCGGGCGTGCCCACGATGCCATTGGGTCTTATCAGACCATCAGCCACCATGATGGCCTGATCCTTTCCTTTTGGCAGATAGTATACTTTCATTCCCTCGATGTCCGGCTTGGTCCGGGTCCAGTAAGGACGCTGATAATACGGGTCGGTGAAATAGACGCCCCCTTTTTTGTCGATCCAGCAATCATTGGGGCCATTCAGCTGATGGCCTCCAAGATCCTTCATCAGGACAGTGACCTTTTTATCGGGACTGATCGACCATAATTCACCCTTATCGTCGGCGCAGGTGACCAGGTTGCCTTTTTTGTCGAAATAGGTGCCATTGCTCCGTCCGGCGCTGTCCATCCACAATGTCAGGCGGCCGTCGACATCGTATTCCCAGATCTTGTTATTGGGCTGATCCGTAAAAAAGACATTCCCTTTACGGTCTGTGGAGGCTCCTTCGGTAAAGCTGAACTGGCTGGCAATGAGCCTGGGTTCGGCGCCGGAGGCCACAAGAGAATCCTTATCGAACAAATTTGTCTGTGCTTTGGACAGCAGGCCGGAAACCAGCAAAACAATGCCAAAAGAAATATGCTTCATTTTGTAAATCTATGGCAATTTTCTAATTTGCAGAGGACCTCCTCCTTACGCCTATTAGGCAGAAATGCATGCGAATGAGGAATTGGTCTGTCATAACGTTCAGTCAGCTGGCCCTTCTGGCCATCTTCACGCCGGCCGGCGCGCAGGACTTACCCCGTTTTATCGAAAAGCTGACTACCACCGAAGGACTCAGCAGCAACAGCATCAACGATCTGGCGCAGGACGACAATGGTTTTCTCTGGATCGCTACGCCCGACGGGCTTAACCGGTACGATGGGGCTGAAGTAGTGCAATATTACCACCAGGACGTCCCCGGCTCCCTGCCGAACAATTATGTTTATTGCCTGAAAAAGCTTGCCGGTAATTTCCTGGCCATCGGCACGCAAAAAGGGCTGTCTTTTTACGATGGCTCCACAGGCGCTTTTCATAATTTCTACTACAGGCTGAACAGCTCCCTGGACGATCATAACAACACCATCGTCCTGCTGGCGACGGACGCCCTGGGCAATCTCTGGGCAGCCTCTGATAATTGCATCTTTATCTTCGATACCCTTCGCCGCCTGAAAAAAGTGATCCCTTCGCCTTTTACCCCTGAAGAGGTAGATCGGCGGCGTAGCAGGTTTGTGGAAAAAATGCTTCCCCTGGCGGACGGGGACATGCTGCTGTATCGCTATGACGGTTGGTATATATGCTCGTACAGGGATACCACCTTTAGACAGCCGATGGCTTTTTTAAGGACCACTGTATCCGGCGATTTTCCCGGCAGCCGTCTGTTCAGGGTTTTTGAAAAGTTCCTTCTCGACATCCCTCCCCGCAAAGACAGTTTGCAGCTGCTGGATGAAGAGGGACGCATCCTCGACAGCCGGCCCTTCCCCTATAATAAATACCCGTACATTTCCTGGTCCCAGCAGGTGGTCATGCTGGATTCCTCCAACCTCTTGCTGCTGCTGCACAATTACGGATTGCTCATGATCCGCATGAGCTGGCGCGAGGGACAGCCCTCTTTCTCCTGTGTCTCTCCTCTCCGGTTTGCCGCCAGCGAATACAACACCGCTCTCCGGGATGCGCAAGGCAACTGGTGGCTGGCTACCGCCAGGGAGGGACTGCAAAAAATATCTCCCTCCCGGCAGCACTTTTCCGGAAAAGCGCTTATAGATCTCCGTTCTGGAAATCCCGTTCGTTATGAGGCTACCTCCCTTAGCCGCCGGGGTCACCGGCTTTGGGCTGGCACATATGGGAATGGGTTCTTCGGCATCGACCTTTTATCCGGCCGTCAGCAACAGCACCTGCTGACGGGAACGGGAGATGACACCTGGGCCAACTTTGTCTGGAATGTTCGCCAGGCAACCACGGACACACTTTGGGTAGGGACGCAGACAGGGCTTTTCTGGTACAGCCTTCCTTCCAAAAAATGCGGTCGCCTGCCTGACGGGTCCGGTAAGCCGGCAGCCCTTGACTCGGTAGCCATTACCACCCAGTACACAGACAGTAAGGGCCTCGTCTGGATGGGCATGGGCAAAGGCCGGGGCCTTTGCTGCTGGAACCCTGCCACGGGACGTTTCCGGTACTATCCCGGCAATGATCCCGGAGGCTACCCCCTGCGCTATCCTCTTCATATGGCGGAAGACAACCAAAGCAATCTCTGGTTTACCAGCGATGCCAGCACACAGCTGATACATTGGGACCGCACCTCAGGACATTTTCAGATGGTGCCCCTGCCCGGGTCTGTCAAAGAACAGGCGGGACCTCTCAGCGGGATCTA
The DNA here is from genome assembly GCA_035547295.1 of Puia sp. GTDB lineage: Bacteria > Bacteroidota > Bacteroidia > Chitinophagales > Chitinophagaceae > Puia. The sequence goes on from DASZVM010000166.1 coordinate 2,691, forward strand.
CTGTGAAGGGGATTCCATCCTGTGGCTGGGGTCCATCACCTGCGGACTGCTGAAATACCGGCTTTCAACAGGCAAGGTCACCATTTACGGGCGTGAGAAGGGCTTGGGCAGCAGCCATATCAGCAGCATCTATGAGGATGCCCGCAAAAGACTGTGGCTGGTGACGGAAGGGGGGCTTGTATGCTTTCACCAGCGGACGGGGAATTTTTCCAGCTATTCGGCAAGGGATGGTTTACCCGTCGCTTATCCAACCGCCGACTTCCTCTACGACACTTCATCCCGGCGTCTCTATACAGGGGGACATGGCAGCCTGCTATACTTCGATCCCATCTCTGTTTGCCCGGCGTCACCCGCCCGCAAGACCCTCATCACGGCTTTACGTGTCAACGGTCAGCCCTGGATGCAGGAGCACACCGGCCCCATCCGTCTTGGCGCGCAACAAAACGATATTACCATCCAGTATACGACCGTGGACCTCACGGATGGAAAGGATATGCAATATGCCTACCGCCTGGAAGGGGTGGACACAGGATGGATCATGGCAGGTCACGGACGGCAGATCAACTTCAGCCACCTGGCACCGGGAAAATATACTTTTATGGTGCATACCGCCGCTGCGGATGGTGAGTTCACCGGAGAGGTGGCATCCGTAAGCTTCCGGATAAGCCCTCCTTTTTCAGGCACTGCCGGGTTCTATACGCTGCTGCTGCTGGTACTCGGAGGTCTGTCCTGGGTACTTTATCATTTCCGCCAGCGACAGATCAACCGCACCCGGCAGATACGCAGCGAAATATCCAGGAACCTGCACGATGAGGTAGGCGCCAACCTCACGAATATCAGCCTGAGCAGCCTGCTGGCAAAAAAACAGCTCCATAACGAGCATGCTGTCAGCCAGCTGCTGGAACGCATCTACCAGGATAGCCAGACAGTATCCGAAGCCATGCGGGAGATAGTCTGGAGCATCGACCCAAGCATCGATACCATGGGAGATGCACTGCCACGCATGCTGCATTATGCATCGAAATTGCTGGAGGCCAACGATATGGAATTACAGGCTGAGATAATGCCGGCGGTGGAGGATATAAAGTTCCCCATGCAGCAGCGCAGGGATGTATATCTTATCTTTAAAGAGGCGGTAAATAATATGGCCAGACATTCCCAGGCTACGGCAGCCTTTATCCATCTTTCGTTAAAGGACAATACCCTTGTCATGACCATCACCGACAACGGGCGGGGATTCGACACCAGCGGGGTAAGGGTCAGCAATGGATTGAGAAATATGCGTGAAAGGGCCCGCAGTCACGGATGGCGGCTGGATATCAGGTCGGGCGCGGAGAGAGGGACGACCATCGTGCTCAATGCAGGCATAGCATAAATATGCCATAGTGATTTACCTTTTACCATATTAATTTTACCCTCCTGCTATGGCTGTAAGTATCGTCATCTTCGAAGACAACACCCGGTTGCGCGAATCGCTTACCATACTGCTTGACGGCGTGGACGGCTACAATGTACGTGGAAGCTATGAAAATTGCGAACAGGCAGCCGCGATCATCGGGCGGCACCGGCCGGACATCGTCATCATGGACATCGGCATGCCCGGCGTGGACGGCATCGAAGGTCTGCGCATCATAAAGGAAAAATTTCCCGAGACCTGTATCATCATGCACACCGTATTGGAAGACGAGGACAAGCTGTTCCAATGTCTTTGCGGAGGAGCCAATGGATACATACTCAAGAATACTTCCTTCGTCCATCTCCTGGATGCCATCGAAAATGTCCTGCGGGGCGGGGCGCCTTTATCTCCCTCCATTGCCAAAAAAGTGCTGCAATCCTTTCAGCATTCGACGCCCGGCAGACTGCAATATCATCTTACAGACAGGGAAAAAGAAGTGCTGAGACAGCTGATAAAAGGATTCAGCTATAAGATGATCGCCGGTAATTGCCACATCAGCGTCGATACGGTGCGGGGCCATATCCGGAATATCTACTCCAAGCTGCATGTCAATTGTGGGCGCGAGGCTGTTGCCAAGGCCCTCCGCGATCGCATCGTATGAGGCCGCCGATGATCGGCCACGATCAGCCGATCGGCAAAACAGCATTTTCATGCCATTGACCTCCTCTGACAGCCCGCATATTTTTGCGGAAAGCTTCATTATGAACAACACTTCTTCTTTCCAACGGACATCAGCTCCGGGCCGGCGCGGTTTTCTAACCAGGATCGCCGCCGGCGCTGCCGCGCTGGGCATTGCTTCGATAGCGCACCCTCTTCAGGTGAACGCAAGTCCTTCTGTCCACAGGGACGGCATGCCCTTTGTCAACCCTCTGTCCGGTGACGCCGACGCATGGTTCAACCAGATCAAGGGCAAACATCGCATAGTCTTTGACGTACCACGCCCCCATGAGATATTCCCCTTCGCATGGCCTAAGGTCTTTCTCCTCACCAATGCAGCCACAGGCACACCCGAAAAGGATAACAGCGTGGTAGTAGTGCTCCGCCATGAAGGTATCCCTTATGCGTTTGAAGACCGGCTCTGGGAGAAGTACAAGTTCGGCGAGATGTTCAAGATCGACGATCCTGTTACAAAAGCGCCGTCCATCCGTAATCCTTTCTGGAAACCCAAACCGGGGGATTATAAGGTCCCCGGCATCGGCAACGTCGACATCGGTATCGATCAGCTGCAGGATAATGGGGTCATGTTCTGCGTATGCGACATGGCCATGACCGTATACAGCGCCGTGGCAGGCATGAGCATGAACCAGGACCCGGCCGAGGTGAAAAAAGACTGGCTTTCGGGTGTCCTGCCCGGCGTAATGCCTATGCCCTCCGGTATATGGGCCGTGGGACGCGCCCAGGAGCACGGGTGCACCTATTGCTTCGCAGGATGAGGCGCCTCGTCATCCTCCTCTTCCTCAGCTGTTCTTCGCCTGCAGCGAAGAATGACCTTCCGGCTCACCCGGATAGCCGGACCACGACCGGCTATTGGACCCCTCCCGACACGAGCCGCATACCAAACTCTGCGGAAGGCTCCCTGATCCGCTATGGACGCGAGCTGATAGCCAACACCTCCTTCTACCTGGGACCCGGGGGAAAGATTGCGTCCATCAGCAATGGCATGAACTGTCAAAACTGCCACCTGGATGCAGGTACCCGTCCCTGGGGCAATAACTACAGCGGCGTGTTCTCCACTTATCCAAAGTACCGTGACCGCAGCGGAACAGTGGAATCCATTTATAAAAGGATCAACGACTGTCTCGAACGCAGTCTCGATGGAAAGCCCCTGGATACCACAGGCCGGGAGGCCCGGGCCATCTATGCCTATATAAAATGGCTGGGACAGACCGTTCCCGGAGGCGTCCGTCCCCCGGGAGCAGGTATCTCCACCCTTCCCTGCGCAGACAGGGCTGCAGACACGATAAAAGGAGAAATAGTTTATAGAGGAAAATGCCAGCGTTGTCATGGACAGCAGGGAGCTGGAGTATGGAGCGCCGATAGCAACCGGTACATCTATCCCCCTCTGTGGGGGACCCATAGCTATAATACAGGGGCAGGGCTGTTCCGTCTCAGCCGTCTTGCAGGCTACGTAAAGGATAATATGCCTTTTGGCGCCGCCAGTCATGCCGTCCCGCAGCTCACCGATACGGAAGCCTGGGATGTAGCCGCCTTTATCAATTCCCGTCCCCGTCCCCAAAAGACCTTTACAG
>DASZVM010000167.1:0-3261 GCA_035547295.1 Puia sp.
GGGGCGAATGTACCCGGTTCTCTTGTTTCGGTGGATAAGCTGACGTTTGACAAGGACGGCGCCCGGCCGGATTGGAAACATTACAGCGGTCATCCCTTAACCCGGGTGAGCTATCTCGATACCGCTTACAACGAACATATAATGAAGTACATTACAGGCCTTAAGGCGTCTGTCATGCCTTGAATAAAGTAATGTTATGCTATTCGATTTTGAAGTATTCCATACGGTTGCCCGCCGGCTGAACTTTACCAAGGCCGCCAAAGAGCTGTATATCAGCCAGCCTGCCGTCACCAAGCATATCCATAAGCTGGAACAGCAATTCAAGGTGAAGCTGTTTGACAGGAATGGCACCCGTATCCAGCTGACGGCGGCAGGTAGCCGTCTGCTGCAGCATACGGAAGAGCTGTTTGCCGTATACAGGGGCCTGGAGTTCGACATGAACAGCCTGTCCCGGGAGCACAGCGGCCGCCTTTACCTGGGAGGCAGCATGACTGCCGCCCCTTATATCATACCACCCATTCTGGCCGCTTTTCACAACCGTCATCCCCAGGTGCAGGTGAGCCTGATGACGGGCAATACGGGAGAGATCGAGCAGGCGCTGGAAAAAAAGGAGATCGACCTGGGCATCGTGGAAGGTTATTCCCGCAACCGAAGCATCCGCTATGCCGAATTTATAAAAGACGAGATCGTTCTCGTCAGCAACCCTTCCCACCCGCTGGCCAGGAAACAAAGCATCCGTCCTGAAGAGCTGAAGCAGATACCGCTGTTGCTGCGTGAGCCGGGATCGGGTACCCTGGAAGTGGTGGCGCATGCGCTAAAGGACGTTGGCATCAAGCTCTCCCAGCTAAAAAAAGAGATGCAGCTGAACAGCACGGAAGTGATGAAATCCTATTTGTTAAGCGCGCCCTGCATGGCTTTTCTTTCCATACATGCCATTCTGAAAGAGTTGCAGAACAACGAATGCTGTATCATAGACGTAAAAGGTCTGCAGATAGAAAGAAGCTTTTATTTTGCCCGGTTGCAGGGGGAAGAAGGAGCATTACCCGGGCTGTTCGTACGATTTGCCACCCATTACAAGCAGGTGAAGCGCTGATAACTTTTTGTTATAACGTATTACCAATAGCGATTTCTCCATAGGATACGGATGATGGAATTTTGTGCTTACTATGAGCACAGATAAAATCTTCGACGCACACATCACGCTACGCGAGCTGGTCTTTGCCATTACGGCCTTTCTTTGTCTTACTCCCTGGGTATCGCCTCCTGCGGCACTGGTATTGGGGCTGATCATCGCCTTGTTCGTAGGGCATCCTTTTATGCATCTGAACCACCGGGCAGTGCATCTTTTTTTGCAATGCTCAGTGGTAGGGCTTGGTTTTGGCATGGATGCCGGCAGTGTGCTTAAAGCGGGTAGAGAGGGTGTCCTTTTTACGGTGGCTTCGATCGCGGGTACGCTTACGTTGGGCTGGTTGCTGGGGAAGATATTGAAGATCGAGGGGAAGACATCGCTTTTGATATCCGGTGGAACGGCCATCTGCGGGGGGAGCGCCATTGCTGCGCTGTCTCCTGTGATCAAAGCAAATGAACGCCAGGTATCTGTCGCCATGGGGACTGTATTTATCCTTAACAGTATTGCTTTATTCCTTTTTCCCGTTGTAGGAAGCTGGCTGCATCTGAGCCAGACGCAATTCGGTCTTTGGGCGGCTATTGCCATTCATGATACCAGCTCTGTGGTGGGGGCGGCGGGCAAGTATGGTCCTGAAGCCCTGCAGGTGGCCACTACGGTGAAGCTGGCGCGGGCGTTGTGGATCATTCCTGTTTCGCTGGTGGCGGCCTTTTGTTTTCGCGGCGGAAGGGCAAGCGTGAAGATTCCTTATTTTATCGGGCTGTTTGTCGTTGCCGTCCTGCTGCATACGTTGATACCCATGCCTGCCATCAGTCTTGTTTTTGTCAGGGCGTCGCATGCCGGGATGACGCTTACGCTTTTCCTGATAGGGTGCGGATTGTCCAGGCAAGTGCTGAAGGGGACGGGGGTGAGGCCGCTGGTGCAGGGTGTTGTGGTTTGGGTGCTGGTGGCTGCTGCTGCGTTGTGGGCGGTGTGCGTGTGGGGGTAAAAAAAAGCCCGCCGGGTGGCGGGCTTGTATGGAAGGTTTGTTTAGTATCTGTAGTGTTCGGGTTTGAACGGACCGGCCTTGGGTATCCCCAGGTAAGAGGCCTGTGCGTCTGTCAGCTCGTCCAGTTGTACACCGATTTTTGCCAGGTGCAGACGGGCCACTTTCTCATCCAGGAACTTGGGCAGCACATATACTTTGTTCTCGTATTTGCTGTAGTTTGTCCAGAGCTCTATCTGGGCCAGGGTCTGGTTGGAGAAAGAGTTGCTCATTACAAAGGAGGGGTGGCCTGTGGCGCAGCCGAGGTTCACCAGGCGGCCTTCTGCCAGGACGATGACATCCTTTCCGTCGATATTGTACACATCTACCTGGGGCTTGATGGTGTCCTTGGTATGACCATAGCTGGCATTCAGCCATGCCATATCGATCTCGATGTCGAAGTGACCGATGTTACAAACGATGGCCTTGTCCTTCATCAGGCGGAAATGTTTTTCCGTGATCAGGTCGCGGCAGCCGGAGGCGGTGACGACGATATCGGCTTCCTTAACGGCATCCGCCATTTTCTTTACTTCGAATCCGTCCATAGCGGCCTGCAGCGCGCAGATAGGGTCGATCTCCGTAACGATGACGCGGCAGCCGGCGCCTTTCAGGCTGGCGGCAGAACCTTTACCAACGTCACCATAGCTGCCTACGACGGCTACTTTACCGGCCATCATTACATCGGTAGCGCGGCGGATAGCGTCGACGAGGGATTCTTTACAACCGTATTTGTTATCGAACTTGGATTTTGTAACGGAGTCATTTACATTGATGGCAGGAATGGGAAGGGTGCCCTTTTCCATCCTTTCGTACAGACGGTGTACGCCCGTAGTCGTCTCTTCGCTGAGACCTTTTACGTGCTGCACCAGCTCGGGGTATTTATCGAATACGATGTTGGTAAGGTCGCCGCCGTCATCCAGGATCATGTTCAGGGGGCGGTCCGTGCTGCCGAAGAACAGGGTCTGTTCGATACACCAGTCGGCCTCTTCCAGGGTCTGACCTTTCCAGGCAAATACGCCGACGCCCGCAGCTGCGATGGCTGCCGCGGCCTGGTCCTGGGTGGAAAATATATTACAGGAGCTCCATTTTACCTCTGCTCCCAGCTCTACCA
>DASZVM010000168.1:0-3820 GCA_035547295.1 Puia sp.
CAGACCACCCTTCGCAGCGTGCTGGGACAGTCAGACCTCGACGACCTGCTCTCCCAGCGTGAAAAGATCAATCAAAAATTACAGCAGATCATCGATGCGCATACCGAACCCTGGGGTGTGAAAGTTTCCAACGTGGAAGTAAAACAGATCGATCTGCCGCAGGAAATGCAACGGGCGATGGCCAAACAGGCCGAGGCGGAGCGCGAACGCCGCTCGAAGGTCATCGCCGCGGAAGGCGAGTTCCAGGCCTCTCAACGCCTGGCCGATGCAGCAAGCATCCTCAGCGAGCAACCCAGCGCCCTTACCCTCCGGTACCTGCAAACACTTCGTGAGATCGCAACGGAAAAGAACTCCACTACCATCTTCCCCGTGCCTATCGATCTGCTAAAGCCGTTTTTGGACGGCCGGAAGGAATATTGAGCGTTATTTGCATAACTTTAAAAGAAAAATGGTTCTACCCATCGGCGATGATAACAGAGACAGAAGAACGACCCCGGTAGTGAACTATCTTCTGATAGCGTTAAATATTTTCGTATTTATCTACTGGCAAAGATGGGGGTATAACGACCATTTTACATACGCATATGCCACCGTCCCCGGCGAGATCCTCACAGGAAAGGATATTGTCACCAGGACTGGCCTGGGGGTAACTCCTATTCCCGTCTTTCTTACTTTATTTACGTCCATGTTCATGCATGGCGGGCTGGCACACCTGGGTGGGAATATGCTATTCCTCTACATTTTTGGCGATAATGTGGAAGATGCGATGGGACATATAAATTACCTGATATTCTATTTGCTTTGTGGTCTGCTTGCGGGATTAAGCCATGTATTCACCACTTTTTTTCTGGGACAGAATTTGCTTATCCCCAGTCTTGGCGCATCAGGCGCTATTTCAGCGGTGCTGGCTGCCTATATGTGGTTATTTCCCGGCAAGCGCGTCCATCTATGGATATTCCTTTTTATCATTCCCGTACCTGCCTTTATAGCCGTGGGACTGTGGTTTGTCTTCCAGGTATTAAGCGGACTGGGCACATTGGGCGGAGAAGAGACCGGCGGCGTGGCCTATGCCGCTCACATCGGCGGCTTTATATTCGGGTTATTGTTGACAGGCATGTTTTCAAAAGGTTATACGGCACCACGGCGAAAGACTTATAGAAGATGATGACCGGTTTACTGCACCCTGCCTGGATTTTGTTTATCTTGCATTACACTAATTTTTTATCCGATGATCTTATCAGGCAATGAAACGACATCGCCCGCCAACAGGAATACCACGCTGGACGAGCTGGATTTCGCCATCCTCAACTTAATGCAGCAGGACGGTCGCATGTCTTTTACCGAACTGGCTGAAAAGCTCGATGCCAGCATCAGCAATATCCGCAGCCGCGTTACCAAGCTGCTGGAAGATAAGACGATCCAGGTAGTAGGCAGGGTCAACCCTGAAAGAGTGGGGTTCCATGTATATGCCAATATCAAGATCTCCGTGCGCCCCGCCAATAAGATCAATGAGATCGCCGATCAGCTCCTTGGGTTCGGGGAGATCAGCTTCATGGCTATCACTTCCGGGGATTTCGATCTCGAGATCGATGTGATGTGCCGGGATAACAACCATCTCCTCGAGCTTGTCAACAGTCGCATCTCCTGTATCGAAGGCGTCTTTCAAACGCATACCAATATGTATTTAAAGGTCCTGAAATTCGCTCAACCGGACCTCAGCTCTCTCCGCCCCTGAGGTCAGGAGTATTGCAATATTTTTCCATATATACATTTTAAAAATAAATATTTGAAATTTTAATGTCCAAAAAAGCATTTTTTGCTTTTTTGTACCTATATTTAATCATTATTTGCGAATAACAGCTACTAAATAGCAAAAACGATTGCCAAAAATGCCCTCCATTCAAATGAAAATTATTTAAAATATTTTTGGCATGGAAGTATTACAACCAAAACTAAAACGAGCAGAAAAGGATGAGATACTGCAGGACAACCTGGATCATACTCTTTTCTCCTGGTCCAAGCAACGCGGGATCAATCCCATTAACGTAAAAAAAGCCGAAGGGCTCTATCTCTATGACCACGACGGCAATAAATACCTTGACTTTTCTTCCGGTCTGGTCAACGTCAACATCGGCCACGGTAACCCGCGTGTCATCCGCGCCGTAGTCGATCAGATGCAGGAGGTAGCGTATGTAGCGCCCAGCTGTATCACTAAAGTAAGAGGCCTGCTCGGTAAAAAGCTGGCGGAGATATCCCCCGGCGATCTCAACCGCACTTTCTTTACGCTTTGCGGCGCCAGCGCCGTAGAGAACGCCATCAAATTAGCCCGCATCTATACGGGCCGCTATAAGGTGCTGGGCCGTTACCGCGCCTATCATGGCAGCACCTATGGCGCCATGTCGGCCAGCGGCGATCCGCGCAAGCTGGATGATCAGAAAGCGCCCAACTTCATACAGGTGGAAGACCCCTATTGCTATCGCTGCCCATGGGGACAACAAAAAGGCAGCTGTACGTTGCAATGCGTCGCTCATCTGCAGCGTATCGTGGAATTCGAAGGGCCCGACAAGATCGCCGCCATCATCATGGAAGGAGAATCCGGCTCTTCCGGCTGTATCACTTACCCTCCCGGGTACCTGGCAGCTGTCCGCAGCATCTGCGATCAGCATGGCATCCTTCTCATCGCCGATGAGGTGATGAGCGGCTTCGGACGCACAGGCAAATGGTTCGGTGTGGACAATTATGGCGTCATACCTGATATGATCGCCACCGCAAAAGGTATCACCGCCGCCTATCTCCCTCTCGGCGCCCTCATCGTCTCTGAAAAAATAGCCTCGTATTTCGATGATAAGGTGCTGATGCTGGGCATGACCTATTCAGCTCATGCCACCTGCTGCGCCGCTGCGCTGGAGGTCCTGCAGATCTACGAGGACGAAGGCCTGTTGCAAAACGCGGCAGACATGGGCGTATTCGTCACCGAACAGGCAGCGCTGCTGCAAAAAAAGCATCCCTGCATCGGCGATGTACGCATTACAGGATTGCTGGGCTGCCTGGAGCTGGTGAAGAACCGTGAAACAAAAGAGCCCATGGCCCCTTACAATGCAAAACCTTCTGAAATGGGCGTCATGAACAGGATTGGCGCCGCATTGCGCGACATGGGCATGTACGTTTTTATCCGATGGAACTACCTGTTCATTGCCCCTCCCCTGACCATTACCCGTGAAGAAATGCAGCAAGCCCTGGCAAAGATCTCCAAAGCGCTGGAGATCGCAGACGCTGAATGTTATTGATAAAAAGCTTCCGTCCCGACCCCATCCTATCTTCCAACGCTACAGTGACACCATTCTGCCTATCCATACAGATTGACTGCCGCATCGATTGACTGCGCCTTTACTGATCCATTTCCGCACACTTTTTAACCAATTCGAATTATTCATTTTTTAAACCAAAAAAAATGAGAAGACAACTGCTTGAGAAATGCACGCTCCGGCTTTGCCTGGGAGCTATTCTCCTCATTGCCGTTTTCCACGGCCACGCGCAGGAAAGGATTGTCACCGGCACTGTCACAGGAAAGGACAATGGTCAACCCCTGGCAGGAGTTACCGTTGCCGCCAAGGACGGGGACATCTCTGCACAAACCAACAACGAAGGCCGCTTTTCCATCCGTCTGCCGGGAGGGTCCGGCAGTCTCCTGTTCAGCTATGTCGGCTATGGCTCCATAGAGCTCCCGGTCACACGTGAACGCGATATGGTCGTTCTGCTTAACCCTAATGCAAAAGAAATGGCCGATGTCGTCGTGTCTTCCGGCTACAGCACCCAAAGG
>DASZVM010000169.1:0-2542 GCA_035547295.1 Puia sp.
GTATGGTTGCAGGGGATGTGGTGTATAGCTTTGACAGGATCATCGACAGGCAGACCGCCAGCAGTGGGGCCTGGATCTTCAACAACCGTGTCGATGCGGTGACGCCTTTTGCCGCCATCGATGACAGCACCTTCCAATTGAAGCTGATCAACCCCTTTCATCCTATATTAGGCATCCTGAGCATGGAATACTGCTCGATCGTTCCCAAAGAGGTCGTGCAGATGTACGGGAAGGATTTCCGGAGCCATCCCTGCGGTACGGGCCCTTTTCGCTTTAAGTCCTGGGAGGAAGGTCAGGCGCTTATCTTACTAAAGAACGAACATTATTTTGAAAAGGACAGCACGGGCCGTCCGCTGCCCTACCTGGATGCGATAAAGGTGAGCTTCTATGATGAGAAGGCCACCGAGTTCCTGCTGTTCCGTCAGGGACAGCTGGACTTTTTAAATGAGATAGACCCTTCGTTCAAGGACGAGGTGCTGACAAAAAAGGGGCAATTGAAGTCACAGTGGAAGGGGAAGATCATTCTCTCCACGCATTCCTATCTCAATACCGAATACCTGGGGATATTGGTGGATACCTCCAATCCCCTGGTGCAAAACTCTCCATTGAGACTGCGGGCCGTCCGGCAGGCGATCAACTATGGGTTCGATCGCCGGAAGATGATGCTTTACCTGCGTAATTCCCTGGGTACGCCGGCAGAAGGCGGCTTTGTGCCCAAGGGCATGCCCGGGTTCGATACCGCGGTTGTCAGGGGATATCATTATGACCCTGCCCTTGCGCGCAGGCTGCTGACGGAGGCGGGCTATCCGGAAGGGAAGGGGTTACCTGCCATACGTTTGCTCACCGTATCGGAATATGCGGATTTTGCCAGCTTTATCGTCCGGCAGCTGGAGGATATAGGATTCAGGATCCAGGTAGAGGTGGTACAGAAAAGTCTTTTGCTGGAGCAGACGGCACAGGGTGAAGCGCAGTTCTTCCGGGGCAGCTGGATCGCGGATTATCCGGATGCGGAGAACTATCTGAGCGTATTTTATTCCCCGAACCCCGCGCCTCCAAACTATACCCGCTACCATAATCCCGTCTTCGACAGGCTGTATGAGCAGGCATTGCTGGAGAATAACGATTCGGTGAGATATATGCTCTATCGTAAAATGGATCAGCTGGTGATGGATGAAGCACCGGTGGTGCCGATATGGTATGATGAGGTCATACGGTTTGTGGACCCGCATGTAAAGGGATTGCTGCCCAATGCGCTCAATCTGCTGGAACTGCGGAAAGTGGATATTATCCCATAGATCAATTATTCTTCTTCAGTTTCTTCGCAAACACTTTCTCGAATTTTTCCACCTTCGGCCGGATCACCAGGTAGCAATAGGGTTGCGATCCGTGGGTGGCATAGTAATTCTGGTGATAATCCTCCGCGGGATAGAATTTTGTATAGGCCGTTATTTCCGTGACGATGGGCTTGTCGTATGCACCGCTTTTATTCAGCTCTGCCTTGTAATGCTCCGCCTTTTGTTTTTGCTCTTCATTGTGGTAGAAGATGGCGCTGCGGTACTGTGTTCCCACGTCGTTGCCTTGTTTGTTGAGGCTGGTGGGGTCGTGCGATTCCCAGAATACTTCCAGGAGCTCGTCATAAGTAATGACAGTGGGATCATAAATGATCTGCAGCGATTCCGCATGTCCCGTGGTACCTGTGCAAACCTCTTCATAGGAAGGGTTGGCTACGTGTCCGCCGGTGTAACCCGAAGTAGCTTTCAACACGCCTTTCAGTTCCTGGAAAACAGCTTCCGTACACCAGAAGCATCCTGTTCCGAAAGTAGCTGTATCTGTCTTTTTGCCTGCCGGGATATTGTTCTCCTCGCTCATATAATTTAATTTTTTGGTAGTAGGCTCTGTACAGGAAGCCGAAAATATTGCTAAAGTGGCGGCTATCGATAAGAATGTCATGGCGCGTTGCATTGATGTGATAAAGTTATGTACGCATTATGACAGTTGGTGGCTTTAAAATGTTTGTTAATATGGAATGTTCGAAGGGTAAATAATAAGATAAACTGATAAATTAATTTAATAAAGTAACTTTATTAGTTTACCTTTGTATCCATGAATGCCACTGGAAAAGACATCGAGATCGCCGCTGGTCTCCGGACGGTGATCCATCGCCTGGTGAAGGTGCTCCGCAAGCATACCCGTAATGACGAAATGCTTTCGCTTACAGAACGTTCGACGCTGGGTCTATTGTATCAGCATGGCAAATTATTGCCCACGGAACTGGCCCAGATGGAGAAAGTGACGGCTCAGTCCATGTCGCAGGTGATCGCTAACCTTTCGAAGATCGCCTATGTCGACAAGACGCCGGGGGTGGATGACAAGCGGAAAGTATATCTGTCGCTGACGGCTGCGGGAAAGGAATATATCGAACGTCACCGGCAGGAAAAGCAGGAGTGGCTGGCCCGTACGTTGCATGAAAAACTTTCCGCCCGTGAAAAAGAAGTGCTTTCCGAAGCGATGACCATACTGACCAAGCTGATAGATGAATGAT
>DASZVM010000170.1:0-7076 GCA_035547295.1 Puia sp.
AATGTAGATTAAGTGAAAATCCTAATGTAGATTAAGTGGGTTGTTTCCCGCTGAGCATCTTGCTGAGGAATTCGGGAGTGACCCCGATATAGGAGGCTACTTGTTTTTGGGGGAGGCATTCGATAAGGGAGGGATAGAGGCGGCAAAAGCTGTTGTAGCGTTCGATGGCAGGGAGGCCCAGGTTGTCGGTGAGGCGCTGCTGATAGGTGGCCAGGGCATTCTCTGCGAGGATACGGAAAAATCGCTCGAAAGAAGGGACCTTTTTATACAGCTGATCCAGATGCGTCCTTTCCATAAGGATGATCCCGCTGTCTTCCAGGGCATCGATATACAAAGAGCCGGGTTGTTGGGAGATAAAGCTTTTTATATCCCCGATCCACCAGCCGGGAGGGGCGAATTGAAGGATGTGTTCAAAGCCGTTCTTATCGATGGAATACATGCGCAGCAGTCCGCTGACGACAAAGATGGCGTTTTTGGTCACTTCTCCTTCCTGCAGGAGGAATTGTTTGCGCCGGAGCTTCCTGGTTTGCCAGAGGGAAAGAAAATATTTTTCTTCGTCCGCGCTGAGCTGTATGTGTCTGGCGATGTTTTGCAGTAGCAGCCCGTATTCCATGGAAGGGCAAATTTAATGGATTATATCAACTCGTGTATATGCGCCTGTATCTTATGAGCGATATTGGCTGTAGGCAGGTCGTTGGAATCCTTACCGAACGGGTCCTCTATCTCCTCTGCGATCAGCTCCAGGCTGGCCACCACGTAAAAGACAAAGCCTGTCACCGGCACTACCAGGTAGCCCATGCTGAAGACATATCCCACCGGAAGGGTAATGACATAGAAAAAGATAAATTTCTTGATAAAGACCGTATAGGAAAAGGGGATGGGTGTATTCTTGATCCTTTCGCAGGCGCCGCAGATATCCGTAAAGGATTGGAGCTCGGCGTTGAGGACGATAAGCTGATCGCCGCTGATGATGCCTGCGCGATGGAGTTCCATTATTTTCCCAAGCATGATGCCTACCAGCTGGTTGGGTACATGTTTCTGATGGTCTATCTCAAGGGCCAGCTCGGGTTTGTTGTCGAATAGTTCCAGGCGGATGATGTCGTTGCGCAAATGGTCCCTCAGCGCGGCGGCATAGGCGGGGATGATGTCCCGGAAGAAGCTGCGGTTTTCTCCATCGTTCTCCGGCAATATGGCTGCCAGCTTGATAGCCAGGTTGCGGCTGTTGTTCACCAGGGCGCCCCAGAGCTTTCTTCCTTCCCACCAGCGGTCATAGGCCGTATTGGTCCGGAACACCAGCAGGAGGGAAATGACGAACCCCAGCAGGTTGTGCAGGATGGAGATATTTTTGAGGTGGCTGGTCTCCGTCAGCTTGAATACGTCGGATTCGAGGAAAGCGATCAGCCAGGCATAGGCACAGATGGCTGCTATCAGCCAAAGCAGCTTGCGGAAAGTGTCCGCCTCATGGAAACGGAAGACGAAGATGAACCATTTTTTGGGATCGTAGCTGACCATGCATAGGATTTGAGGGCAAATATAAGACATGAGGCCAGCATGGGTGAACAAAGAGCAATTGGTGGATAAAAAAGCATCAACATACTGCCCGTAAACGGTCTATGTTTGACGCAAAATTGCTTGACAATGCGAAAATTGATCCTGAACCTCACCGTCTCCCTATTGCTGGTGACATTAATGATCTCACAGACCCTTGCCCAGACCAGGACCGTCAGCGGCACTGTAAGGGATGAAAAAGGGAATGTCCTTGCGGCGGCAACCGTAGCCGTCAAAGGCTCGAAGCTATCCACCACCACCGATGGGGATGGCCATTTTACATTTACGGTCCCCTCCGGGGCGAGAAGCCTGCTGATAAGCTATGTCGGCATGCAGCCGCTGGAACTTGTCATCCCTTCCGGCGGGATTGTGCAGGCAGTCCTTCAATCCTCCGCTTCCAGCCTGGGGGATGTGGTGGTCGTGGCCTATGGCACAGTCAAAAAGAAAGACCTCACCGGCTCGGTGAGCGTTCTGAAAGGGGAAGACCTTTTAAAGGGTAATCCTGTGAATATTGTTTCCGGCATGCAGGGCAAGATAGCGGGGGCCGCCATCAGCCAGAGCGATGGGGCGCCGGGCGCCGGACTGAATATCACCATCCGTGGATCGAACTCGTTCCTGAGCACCCAGCCTTTGTTTGTCGTGGATGGCATACCGTATGTCGTGGGGAACAGCGATGCCACGCCCTCTTCCGTATCAGGAGGCGAGCTGGCTTCCGTGAATGCATTATCCTTTCTTAACCCCAACGATATAGAGTCCATCAGTATCCTGAAAGATGCTTCCGCCACGGCCATCTATGGCTCCCGGGGCGCCAACGGGGTGGTGATCATCACCACCAAAAAAGGGAAGAAGGGAGAGGATAAAGTGGAGCTCAATGCCAACCTGGGCGTCTCCAGGGTACTGCGTACGATAAAGATGCTGGATGCCTACGGTTATGCCACCATGCAGAACGAGGCGTACAGCAATGCCAACTTTTTCGAGCCCGCGGCTTCGCCCCGTAATCTGCCTTATCCCGGGGAATGGCAAAAATCGGCAACCAATCCGGACTCCCTTGTCTACTTCAAGGGACCAAAGGATTTCATCGGGCATAGCCATGACTGGCAGCATCAGATCTTCCAGACAGGGATCACAAATAATTTTAACCTCAATCTTTCCGGGGCTAACGAAGGGGGCAGCTACCTGGTCTCGGGCAGTTATATCAAACAGACAGGAGTGATACAAAACTCCCGTTTCGAGCAGTTCAGCATCCGGGCCAATATTACCCGGAACATCAAAAAATGGCTGGTATTCGGCTCGAATACCAATTTTAATAAGTCTACCAACCAGATGGTGAAGACGAATAACGAGGACCTCAGCGGAGGGGTGGGCGTGGTCAAGGCAGCCCTGGCTTTTGCCCCGACAGCACCCCTGTACGACAGCGGCACCAATAACTTCACGGCCGCCACGCTCATCTCTAACCCTTTTGTATATGTGCATGCGGTGAAGAACCAGGTCCTGGTATCGCAGATATTCTCATCCAACTACCTGGAGGCTACGCTGGCCAAAGGGCTTACCCTCCGGCAGAATGTGGGTATCAGCTATTACAACAACCAGCGGGAGCAGTATTATCCCCGATCCGTCAATGAAGGGTTGCTGACCAATGGCCTGGCCTATCAATCCCAGGGTTGGTACAATTCCATCACTTCAGAAACCATCTTGAATTATGCAAAGACCATCGGGGACCATTCGCTGACCTTTATGGCAGGTAGCACTTTCGAAGATAACCAATACACGACCAAGAACCAGAAAGCCAGCAATTTCGTGAACGACCAGCTCCAGGATAACAACCTGTCAGGGGGCGCTCAGAATACCTATGCGCTCGTCAATAATAAAGGCAAGCGGAACCTGGCCTCGTTTATTGCACGCATCACTGAGAACTGGAAGGACCGCTATTTACTGACCCTTTCCTATAGGGACGATGGCACCAGTGTGTTCATGCCAAAGTTTCGCTGGTCGCAATTTCCTTCGGGGGCCTTTGCCTGGCGGCTGTCCAATGAACCCTTTTTAGCGGACAGGCTGGGCCCGGTGAACGATGCAAAGCTCCGTGTCGGCTATGGCCGGACAGGCAACCAGAATATCGCCCCTTATCTTACGACGCCTAAGCTCATACCTTATCCCTATACTTTCAATGGCACCGTCTCCAATGGTTATGCCGACGATTACTATGCGGGCCCCGGGAATGCAAACCTGAAATGGGAGACTACAGACCAGTATGATCTCGGTCTGGACCTGGGTATCTGGAAGAACAGGGTGACCCTGACATTGGACCTCTATTATAAAAAGACCCTCGGCCTCCTGCAGAATATCACTATTTCTCCTTCCACGGGTTTCGGCACACAGTATGTCAACAGGGGCGAGGTGGAGAACAAGGGATTGGAACTGACGATTGCCGCCATCCCCATTACCAACCATGACTTCACCTGGAATGTTACAGGGAATTTCACGATCAACAGGAACAAGCTCCTAAGCCTGGGCGGAGGCGTTCAGCAGCAATTTGCCACCCGTATCAACACCAATGGGGACCAGCCCTTTATTCAAAAGGTGGGCCATCCCATCGGGGCGCTATATGGTTATGTCGAGCAGGACATCTACAAGAATGAGGCGGAAGTGCGGTCGGACCCTGTCATGGCCAACCAGCCCGACGCCATCATCGCCCGGACAGTGGGCGAGATCAGGTACAAAGACCTGAACCACAACGCGGCCATTACCGCGGATGACCAGACCTTTATCGGGGATGTAAACCCCAAATTCACCTATGGCGTCACCAACAGCTTTACCTATAAGCATTTCGATCTGAACTTCCTTATCCAGGGCGTGTACGGGAACGACATCGTCAATATGAATACGTACTATCTCTCGAATATCGGCGGCTTTAACAACGTCACGCAAAAGATGTGGGATGAGCGCTGGACCTTTACGAATTGGGAGCATGCAAAAAGCCCAAAGGCCGAGCAGCAGTATTGGCGCGGTTTCAAGTTCACCCGCCGCTTCGTCGAGGACGGCAGCTATATACGGCTGAAGAACCTGACCCTGGGATATAATGTCGATCTGCGATCGAAAGGGATACAGACATTACGGGTGTTTTTCACAGCCAATAACCTCGTGACCATTACCAAATACACCGGTTATGACCCGGACATCAACGGTTATGGCGACGATCCTTCCAGGAGGGGCGTAGATATGGGCGGCTATCCCAGCTCAAGGGTTTACAATTTCGGGGTACAGTGTATTTTCTAGGATCAAATTATTTTCAAATCATTTATATGAGAAAGATATTTCTTTTATTGGCGGGCATCGCTGCGATGGCAAACATGGCCTGCAACAAGGTGCTGACGGAAAAGCCTTATAGCTTTCTGTCGGTAGCCAACTTCTATCAGAACGAGGCGGACGCCACGGCCGCCGTCAGCGGTGTGTACAATACTTTCTGGGGCTGGGGCATGATGAAGCAGCCCTACTGGCTTACGGACCTGGACTGCGATCATGCGATGGGCGCGGACTGGTTCCTCGGCAACATCGGGGCCGGCAATCCTTCCGCCTTCTGGGGGATCAACAATATATGGGGCGATCATTACCTGATCATCAGCCGTGCCAACAGCGTACTGGAGAACATAGGAAAGGCCAATATGAACGCGGATATCAGGAACAGGCTCATCGGGGAGGTGACTTTTTTAAGGGGTTGGGCCTATTTCGACCTGGTCAGGGTCTATGGGGCCGTGCCCGTGCATTTGCGTACCGTGGCTTCGGGCGATGCGCCCGATATGCCCAAATCGTCGGTGGCAGAGGTCTTCAACGTGGCGATCAACGATTTCAAGACAGCGGAAAAGCTGCTGTTCCCTGCCAGTGATACGCGCTCAGGTGAAAAGGGACGGGTGACCAGGGGGGTGGCATCGGCCTTTCTGGCCAAGGCCTATCTCACGATGGCCTCCGGGGCGTTGAAAGGGGCCTCGCTGACAGTGAAGGGTGGACAGGATAATGGAAACTATACTTACGCCAAGGACGTAGTGGCTGGCTATGAGAATTTCGACAGCAGGGCCTATTTCGACTCCGCCAGGATGAAATCCCTGGAAGTGCTGCAGAGCGGGGAATACTCGCTGTTCCCCAATTTTATGGATATCTGGCAGATAGCCGGCCGCAATCAAAAAGAGCACATGTGGGAGATACAGGCCCAGGCCGGCAATGACAACCTGCAGACCAACCTGTATTATTATTTCAACAGCGCCCAGCCGGACAGGAGCGGTGTATCCGCCGTGTGGATGACGGACAACCATTATAAAGAATATGAGCATGATGACGAGCGTATCCTGCATGGGGTCGCCCATCAATATATCGTGGACTATGGACAGCCGCAGTATACGAACTATATCCTTTATCCGGAGGAGGATACTGCTCTGTACAAGACAGATGCCGCAGGCAATCAATATACGTGGAACGGGACTTACTACGACAGGGCTTATTCCAATAAGTTCAGCTATGTCTCGAACCCCGGCACTGCCAACTCCGATGCCTTTTTTCCCATGCTGCGTTACGCAGAGGTAATGCTGATGTATGCGGAGGCGGAGAATGAGGTCAACGGCCCAACAGCTGAAGCCTACCGGTACCTGGATTCTGTCCGTCTTCGCAGCCATGCGACCCATACGCCTGTGGGCTTATCGCAACAGGACCTCCGTTCGTTCATTTTTGCCGAACGGGGCCGTGAGCTGGTGTTCGAGGCGCAGCGGAGATACGACCTTCTCCGCTGGGGGGTATACCTGCAGGTGATGAACAAGCTGGGTGTCGTCATCCAGGGCAACGATCGTCTCAGCAAGGTCAGGGCCGGCAGGAACCTGCTGTTCCCTATCTCCACGGATGAGATCAATACGAATTCAAAGCTGGGCGGCAATAACCCGGGATGGTGATGTATCCTTTCCATTAAAAAAGATATTTATGCAAAAGACAAAAAATATTATACTTCTTTCCATAGCCGGCGCATTGCTGGCCGGCATGCTGGGCACTTCCTGTAAGAAGGATTCAGCGCCTCATTACGGCATTCCCACGATCACACGGATCGCGCAGCCGCTGGACAGCGCTTCCATTACCTCGGGGAGCTTTACCCAATGGGTGATCATCTATGGTACGAACCTGGCTTCCGCCCAATCCGTATCCTTCAATGACCAGGAAGTGCCTTATAAAACGATGTATGCCACCGACACCGCTGTGACAGTCCAGATACCCAGGGCCATACCAAAGGACGTTACCAATACGGTAACGGTGGTCACAAAGGGCGGGACGGCTACTTTTCAGTTTACCACCGAGATCCCGGCTTTTCAGCTGACGGGCTTCCTGAATGAGTATACGCCCGTCGGTGATACCCTGACGATAACAGGCGCAAACTTCGATCTGTATGGGCTGGATACCACGGCTACGGTCGTCACTTTCACCGGAGGCGCCGCGGCAAACGTAGTGGATGGCACTGCTGCCACGCTTCGGGTCGTCGTTCCTGCCTCCGCACAGCC
>DASZVM010000171.1:0-3494 GCA_035547295.1 Puia sp.
ATCATCTTCCCCCGGCTGGTGACCTATATCGTGGCGGGCAGCCAGTACCTGGATTCCGTATTGATCCTCCAGCTGTACATGATCACGGGTATCTTCCGCCCCTTCCAGAACCAGTCGGCCAACCTGCTGAACTCCATCGGCAAGCCCCGGCTGGGCTTTATCATCAATTCCTGCTCCCTGGTGCTCTTCCTGGGCGTCAACTATTTTTGCCTGTTGAAAATAGGTTTTTACGGCGCAGCCGTCGGCACCCTGATCATGAATATCCTGGGGGTTTTTACCTGGTATTTTGTCATGCGCAGAGAAGTGGACCTGTCCCTGGCAAATGTTTACAACTATGCCGTCGACACCTACCGGACAGCTTTCCGGCTGGGCATGAAGATCGTTACCCGTAAAAAAGAGGAGGCTCAATCTTAGACTGCATGAAGATCGCTCACCTGATACTGGCCCATAAGAACCCCGCGCAGCTGCAACGATTGCTGGACAACCTGCAGCACCCTGACGCAGCCTTTTTTATCCACCTGGACAAAAAGATCGATGCAGCGCCCTTTGCATATCTCTTCCAACGCCCCAACACCTTTCCCGTGCGTAAACGCACAAAAATATACTGGGCGGGCTTTGGCACCATCCAGGGTATCCTCAACGGGTTTGCGGAGATCCCCCGGGGATACGACTATATCAACGTGATCTCGGGACAGGATTTCCCCCTGAAGCCGGCTGAATATATCCACCGGTATATCACGGAAAGAAAGGGAAAGGAGTTCATCACCTGTCAGACCATCGACGGCACCAGCGAATGGGGGGACGTTTCACCACGGGTAAGGAAATATCATCTTATCAACTGGCGCATACCGGGCAGGCACCGGCTGGAGAACCTGCTCAATAAGGTCCTGCCGCCACGGAAATTCCCCATGGACCACGAGCTGGTGGGACGGGCCAACTGGTTCACCCTCTCCTATCCCGCCGTCCAATACCTGCTGCGTTTTCTGCACGAGCACCCCGAGCTGATCAGGTATTACAAATACTGCTGGGGGGCCGATGAGTTCATCTTCTCTACCATCCTTTACAATTCCCACTTCAAACCCGATATCGTGGAAAACCTGCTCTACTGCTATTGGGAGTCCGGCCACGGTCATGCAAAAACGCTAAAAACCGAAGATCTTGAGATCCTGAAAGCCAGCGACAAGCTGCTGGCCCGGAAGTTCGACATGGATGCCGACCCGGAGATCTTCGATATGCTGGAAGATTGGATGAAAAAGAACCCCGGATAGCCCCATCAGAGACTTCCCTTCTTCATTTCGCTGACAGCATGATCGCAGGCCCTCGCCGTAAGCGCCATATAGGTCAACGAAGGGTTTGCCGTGCCGGAAGAGGTCATGCAGCTGCCATCCGTGATAAACACGTTCTTTACATCATGCATCTGGTTAAACCCGTTGAGGACAGAGGTCTTCGGGTCACGCCCCATCCTTACGGTGCCCATCTCATGGACGGCCGATCCTCCGGGATGCAGATGGCTGTAAGTATTGATATTTTTAGCGCCGGTGACGGACAGCATCTCCTGTATGGTCGCCTGGATATCCTTGCGCATGGCCTGCTCATTCTCGTGGTACTGATAGTGGATCTCCACCAGCGGGAGCCCCCATTGATCCTTTTGGCTGCTGTCCAGGGTCACCCTGTTCTCGAAATAAGGCAATGTCTCTCCCCATCCTCCCAGCCACATGCCCCAGGGGCCGGGCTGCACGAACTTGCTTTTGAAATCCTTCCCAAAACCGCTGATCCTCGCAGCCTGTCCCTTCCAGGTCTCACGCCCCCCCTGGCCCTGCAGTCCAAAACCCCTCGCATAATCCTTTTTAGTGCCCTCCATAAGGATATTGCGGAACCGGGGTATATAGATACCCACGGGTCTTCTTCCATAGTAATACTGGTCTGTAAAGCCTTCGTATTCACCCGTACCGCCCGTACCCGTAAAATGGTCCATCAGGTTATGCCCTACCTGTCCGCTGGAATTCCCCAGCCCCTGGGGGAAATGCCGGGAGACAGAGTTCAGCAGGATGGCCGCCGTGGCGATGGTAGAAGCATTCAAAAAGATGATACGGCCAAAATATTCCGTGGATTGCTTCGTATGGGCGTCGATGACCCTTACGCCGGTGGCCCTGCCCTTTTCTTCATCATAGATCACTTCCGCTACCACCGCATCCGGCACGAGGGTGAGATTGCCCGTAGCCGCGGCAGCAGGCAGCGTGGCCGCATTGCTGCTGAAATAACCGCCGAAAGGACATCCCCGGCTGCACAGATTACGGTACTGGCAAGGCCCCCGTCCATTCCACCCGCGGCTGAGGTTGGCCACCCGGCCGATGGTAACGACCCTGTCCTTATAATGCTTGCGGACCTCGCCGGAAAAATGATCCTCTATGCAATTCATCTCCATCGGGGGAAGGAAATTACCGTCGGGCAATTGGGGAAGCCCTTCCTTCTGCCCGCTGACCCCGATGTAGGATTCTACATGATCGTACCAGGGTGCGAGATCGGCGTACCTGATAGGCCAGTCCACACCGATGCCATCCTTCAGATTGGCCTCGAGATCCAGATCGCTGTACCTGTAGCATTGTCTGCCCCAGGTAAGGCTCCGGCCTCCCACCTGGTACCCGCGTACCCAGTTGAAGGGATCCGCCTGTATGTAAGGATGCTCTTTATCGCTGGCAAAAAAAAGCGCGCTGGCCTCATCGGCCGAGCCGGCCTTGATGGGGTTCTCGGCTATCTGCCGCTGGGTGATATTGCCTCTGTGAGGAAGCTCCCAGGGCTGCAGGTTCGCCGTGGGATAATCCTTTATATGCACCACCTGCCGGCCTCTTTCCAGCACCAGGGTCTTCAGCCCTTTCTCGCAAAGCTCCTTGGCGGCCCATCCTCCGCTGATGCCGGAACCCACCACGATGGCGTCATAAGTATTTTGTCTGGGATCTCCCATAATAAGGTCTAGTTTGTGGCCCAGGCCTTCTGGCCGGGGGTCATCGGCATGCACCCCTTAAAGCTTCCGGGGACATTGACATAGGCCAGCCCCCTGGTCGCGCCTGCTTCGGAAGTGCAATAGCCCTCTACAGTGTATGCTTTTAGAATTGTAAAAAAGGACCGTCCCAGGTACCTGTTCTGCACCTTCCCCATAATGCCGCCATAGGGCTTGTCCCGCTGCTCGAAATGGGCCAGGATGCTTTCCTGCTCCGCGGCTGAGCAATGCTGATAGTCCTTGCCATATTTGCTCTTGCTGTACGACTGCACATCCTTCAATCCATCGATGAACTTGTTCTTGTCCTTCCGGTCAGTGCATTCCCGGATCATCATGATGATAAAGTCGGCCACGCCCGCCTCCCTGGCGCCCGGCGTATCCGTGGCAGGGATGATGGTCTCCGCCAGCGCGGCCAGCAGCTCCCGGTTATTCGTCACATAGGCGACATCTGGAGACTTGGCGATCTCATACCATTTGTAGCCGCCAAAGACGCCGG
>DASZVM010000172.1:0-1880 GCA_035547295.1 Puia sp.
CTCATTCAGGCCAGGGATGCGATCAGCCCGCTGAAGATCGGAAAGGCCGGTCAGCTCATGGAATGGAATGAGGATTGGGATCTGAACTCCGATGATATGGGGCACCGGCACGTATCACATTTATTTCCGCTGTACCCGGGACATCAGGTCAGTACGCTGGGAACTCCCGCACTGGCTGCAGCTGTAAAAAAATCGCTCCAGCTGCGGGGGGACAACGGAACAGGATGGTCTATCGCATGGAAAGAAAACCTTTGGGCCAGGCTGCGGGACGGGGACCATGTTCACCGGCTGCTGTCTTATCAGCTGAGGTATACAAAGGAAACGAGAACGGTGATGGCGGACGCCGGCGGGACGTACCCCAACCTTTTCGATGCTCATCCTCCCTTCCAGATAGACGGCAATATGGGCGCCGTAGCAGGGATTTCCGAAATGTTATTGCAAAGCAATGAGCGCTATCGTACGCGGCCGGCAGCGGAAGGATATATCATCGACATCCTGCCCGCTTTGCCTTCCGCGTGGCCGGAAGGGTCGGTCTCCGGACCACGCGCACGCGGCGGTTTTGAAGTGGCCGTGGATTGGAGGAATCACAGGTTAAGCCAGGCCATCATTAAATCCCGCAAAGGTGGGGAATGTACTGTCCGGACAGCTTTCCGTGTAAAGGTAAAAGGCCAGTCCACCGCAAGCGTCAGGGAGAATGGAGGATATGTGACCACTTTCCATACAGAACAAAATAAATCTTATGTATTGATTCCCTTATAAATTTTTAAACCACCGATATGTTTGCCAAACCATTTCTCCTTATCAGCTTTTTTTTACTTCAATTCTCCGCAGTCCATGCGCAAGCTGCTTTCGTTCACCCCGGGATCCCGCTGACCTCATCGGATCTCGCCACGCTTAAAGCACACGTACAGGCCGGTGATTACCCCTGGAAACAGGCTTATGACCAATTGGCCGCCGATGGACATTCTTCGCTCTCATATTCCATGCAGGGTCCCTTTGCTGCGGTCTCGCGAAATCCTAACATCAACCTGAACCAATGGCGCAATGATATGGTTGCCATTTGGAACCTTTCGCTGATGTGGTATTTTACAAATAATGAAGCCTATGCGGCAAAATCAAGGGATATCCTGCTGGCCTGGGCCAATACGCAAACCCAATTCAGCGGCGTTGAGGCAAATCTTGACCTGGGTGATTATGCTTATGCCTGGGGTGGAGGAGCATCCATCTTAAGGGGTACCTGGACGGGATGGACGGCCGCCAATACCGCCACCGTAAAAAGCTTCTTTAATACGCTGTACTGGCCGGCTTCAGGCTGTCATATCATCGGCCTGGGGCCCGGCAACAAAGGCGCACTGAGTATTGCAGCCGGCGCTGCCATTGCGGCATTTTCGGATGACCAGGCAAAAATTGACAGGATAGTCTACCTGTTTCGTTACAGCGGTTCAGCCGGCTTTCCCAATACCCTGCCCAATGGCCAGATCGGCGAAAGCGGCAGGGACCAGGGCCATGCGAACGGAACTATTTTAAGCTATGCATTTGCAGCTGAAGTTTTGTGGAAGCAGGGGATCGATCTTTTTTCCGCCTTCGACAACCGGCTGCTCGCCGCCGGTGAATATTTCTCCCGCAAAAATGCAGGTGTGCCGCAAAAGTATATTACCTATGGCACTACCGATGCACTGTATTGGACAGATCAAACTCAGGTCTGGGATGGGGGAAGAATGACATTCATGATACTGAATGGTGCATACGGCGTACGGAAAGGCATGCAGCTGCCGTATGTAAACAAGCGATTGTTCAGTGGAAGCCGGATCGGGTCAACGGATACCTGGTTCTACAAAACATCGGATAACTCCACGGCATCTGTACCGCCCGATACCATT
>DASZVM010000173.1:0-4599 GCA_035547295.1 Puia sp.
AATTTTGAGCAGCTTTTGTCCGAGCTGCCCGGGCAAAAGGACCTGCTGATCGAGATCCTTCATCAGCGGGTAGCCCATTATATGAAGCTTTTTCTTTCCCGTATCAAGGACAGCCCTGAAAAAAGGTACGCCGACCTTCTACAGGAAAACCCGCATATCATACAACGCATTCCCCAGCGCCACATCGCCAGCTACCTGGGTATCACGCCCGTCTCGCTCAGCAGGATCAGGAACAGGCGTATTTCTTAACAATTGTTATCGTCTTCCGGCTGCCGGCGCAGGAGCTTTGTAGAAAAATAATTCATATGCGAACCGCCGTAGTCTTCAACCACCCTTACGAAGGAAGCTTTTGTAACGCCGTCCTGGAATCCGTCCTCGCCGGTATCCGGCGCGCAGGCCATGAGGCCGACCTGCTGCACCTGGACAAAGATGGTTTCGATCCCGTCATGCGGGCAGAAGACCTGAAAGGGTTCAGGGACGGCAAACCCGTAGACCCAAAGGTCCTGGAATACCGCAGCCGCCTGGAACAGGCCGATCACCTGGTACTGATCTTTCCCATCTGGTGGGAGCTGATGCCCGCCCTGACAAAAGGTTTTATCGACAAGGTGATCTTCCCCGGCGTAGCTTATGATTATGACACCAGCGGAAGATGGCCCGGATGGTCAAAAGATGGAACAAGCTAAAAGGGATCACCCTCATCACCACGATGAATACCCATTCGTTCTTCTATCGCCTGATCTTTGGCAATGCCATCAAAAGAGCGTTGTTCACCGGCACCTTCTGGAAAATGGGATATGGCCGCCGGAAATGGATCAATCTGAATATGGTCAAATTTGTGTCTGAAGGACGGCGGAAGAAATGGTTGAGCGGGATCGAGGAAAGGTTCGCTTCTTATGCTTTCTGCCCCACCAGATGATAAAACCCGTCACGGGCAGGCTGGCGCAGATAAGGGCGGCGATGAATGCGATGATCTTCCCTGTCAGCCCTCCAATGGCGCCTACGTGTATGTCATAGTTCATTTCTATCAGCTTTTCCCCTCTGTTCTTTTCCGAGTTATTACGTCTGTACAGCAGCCTGCCCGAGTATCCGTCGAACTGGAGGGCGTCTGAGCCGTAGTAGGTTTCATCGTCTTTGTAACCGTATGCATAGATAATCCCGCCTTTTCCTGCCGGGGGGATCATCAGCAGGCGCTGCGCTGCCGGCAGCTGATGTAAGGCTTCCCCGAAAGCGATGGACATGGGATGTTGAAAGGACATGAGATCTTCATTCGTCCGGGCTGAATCGACAGACTTTACATTCACCAGTGCCGGCCTTGTCGTAGTGCCGGCCGCGGCCCCATACACCATGTCTTCAAACCAGGTGAAAGCCCAGACCAGTCCTGTCATGGAAATGATCAACGCAGGGATAAGCGTATAAAAACCCGGTACATTATGAAGATCGTAGTTCACTCTTTTGAACCCGGCCTTCCATTTGATCTTAAAGCTCCTGTTACGCATGGCCTTTGTCCACTTCTTCGGCCACCAGAGCACCAGGCCTGTTATCAGCATCAGCACAAAGATCAAAGTGCTCCATCCCACGATGGGCTGGCCATATTTTGTATTGAGCAGGAGACTCCAGTGAATGGATTTGACGATGGAGAAGAAATCGTATTTGTAATCGCGGGTGCCTGTCACCTGTCCGGTGTACGGGTTGATAAACACGGATTGATAATATGCGACCGACCCGAAATAGCTTAGCGCCGTATCGTTGATATTGTATGCCATGAACTCCCAGCTGCGGCCGGGGTCGTGATAGGTGGTGATATCGTTGATAGGTTTGTCAGGGCCCAATACAGCCTGCGCGGTCTCCTGCAGCCTGGACAGCGGCTGCTGCACTGGGACTTCAGGCGGTATCACAAAGTATTTCTCTCTCCAGATGGTTTCGGAGATCTCTTTCTGAAATACAAAAAGACAGCCCGTGATGCTCACGATCAGCACTATAATGCCGGAAGCCAGCCCCAGCCAAAGATGGAGCCGGCCGATCCAGTACTTTATCGTCTTTTTTTTCTTCATGTTCTTCAAAACTTGAACGAGACGCTGGCCACCACGCTTCTCAGCTTCTGCGGGTTCATCGTCGTATAGCCTATCCAGTACTTTTTATCCGTCAGGTTATCCGTCTTTACGGCAAATCTCAATTTAGCATAATCATAGAAGACCGACGCATTCAGCACCGTATAGGCCGGCAAGGTAAACACTCCCAGGGATTTGCTGTTGATGATCTTATTGTCGCCGGCATAATTCCCCCCAAAACCAACGCCCAGTCCTTTCAGCGTACCTGAGGGCAGACGATAGCTCAACCACCAGTTGGCCGTGTAAGGGGAGGAAGCCGTGCCGGGACGACGACCCGCTACATCCTCATCTGCTTTTGTGTACTTTGAATCGTTATACGAGAAGCCTGCCACGATATTCAGCCCCTGTATGGGATTGGCGACCACTTCCGCCTCGATGCCCTTGCTGCTCTGTTCTCCGTCCTGTATCTGCGGGAAGGGAGGCAGGCTGGGGTCCGGCACGGCAGGTACATAAGCCCGGATAATGTTCCGTACCCGGATATCGTAGACGCTCACCGTGCTCGTCAATCTGCCGCCAAAGAGGTCCAGTTTCACACCCGCCTCGGCCTGCCAGGCATCCTCCGGCTTGAAGGTCCTGTTCTTATAATCCGTACCCGTCTTATTGGTAAAGCCGCTTTGATAGTTTGCAAACAGCGCCACCTGGTCTTTCACAGGCTGGAAAACGATACCGAATTTTGGACTAAGGGCCGTCTGATTAAACCCGCCGCTGTATTTCCCCGTCGTCACATCATAATTCCCATTGTTTACAAAATGGTCTACGCGAAGGGCGGCCATCACCAGCAGGTTGTCCGTCAGGTTCGCCACATCGGAGACATAGGAGCTGTAGGTATTGGTGACCACGTCCACCGGATAGACAAAGCTCACGCCCTTTGTCTGGTACAAGTTCGCCAGCGCCGCGCGATCGAAGTTCCTGTAAGCCGGGATATCTCCATGAGAGGCGATGGTGTCGAACGTATTACCGCTGAAGAACTGGTTGGAATTATGATTGAAATAATCCAGACCTACGACAAACCGGTTCTGTACGCTGCCCAGGTAGAACTCCCCGTTCAGGTTCTGCTGGATCTCCAGCATCCTGTCCCTGCTGTTGGCCGTATACTGGTCGTTACGGGAGATATAGTCGCTGCCGATGGAAGCGTTATGTTCGACAGCGCCATTGGACAGCAGGTAGAAATAGGGACCGGGACCGTCAGAGTAGCTGTTGGTCACCGTTACATTGGTCTGTGTGCTCCATTTATCCGATATTTTGTACTGCAGCTGTCCGAAGAAATTGGTATTGGCTGACTTTTGGGAGAGGTCGTCGCTAAAGAAGCTCCGGCGATAATCGACAGGCATCTGGTCCGCCCGGCTATACCCCATGCTGGCGATGGTCTGTCCGTAAGGGAAGAAGAAGATGCTCGGCATCAGGTTGGCGCCCCTGTAGATCTCCGCATCAAAAAGGATGGATACCCGATCGTTGATCTTGTAGGACAGGCTGGGGGCAAAGGAAAAAAGCCTGTTAAAGCCATTGTCCTGGAAGCTGCCTTCGTCCAGGTAGGCCGTATTCACACGCAGCAGCACATTTCCGGCAGAGTCCAGCGGCGTATTGATGTCCGCGCTGATACGGTTGTAGCCGAAATTCCCGCCCGCATAGGTCACTTCTCCGCCAAAAGAAGCAAAGGGTTTCTTGGTCACCCGGTTGATCAATCCCCCATAAGACGTCAGGGTGCTGCCGAAAAGAGTAGCGGAAGGACCCTTGAGGACCTCTATCCGCTCGATATTCGCCGCATCCACCGTGGTGGTGATATTCCCCGCAATACCGTTGCGCAACATGCTTTGCAGGATAAAACCCCTGGAATTGTAATAACTGCCGCCGTCACCGCTGCGACCCGTCGCCGCCCACATCCTTTGGACACCCGTGGCATTCCGGATGGCGTCATCCAGGGAGAACACCACCTGGTTGTTCATCAGGTCCTTTGTGATCGTGGTATATACCTGGGGGTTCTCGATGTTCTTCAGCGGCATTTTTGCTACATAATCGCTGCTGCCGCGGGCAAACCGGTTACGCCCCCCCGACACCACCACCTCCTGCAGCTGACGGCCGGACACCTGTAATTGAATGGTGATGGCAGCCGTCCTCCTGAATTCCACCGTGACGTGCTGGGTCACGGGAGTAAAACCCGTCAGGGATATTTCCAGGTCATATTCCCCTGGCGCCAGATTGCGAAGGGTGAAATT
This sequence comes from Puia sp., assembly GCA_035547295.1. Taxonomy (GTDB): domain Bacteria; phylum Bacteroidota; class Bacteroidia; order Chitinophagales; family Chitinophagaceae; genus Puia. Next base: position 4,322 of record DASZVM010000173.1, read on the forward strand.
TCCCTCCTCATCGGTCAGGGTGCTCCGTTTGGATCCTTTCACCTGTATCGTTACAAAGGCCGCCGGCTGCCCTTCCGATGTGGTCACCTTCCCTTTAATGGCGCCATTATTCTCCTCGCCGATGCGGGATGAATCGGGAAGGACGCCTGTAGAGTCCCCTGTGGAGGCAAATAAATACCCCGAGGGGGCCGCGACGGTAAGACATGTGATAAAAAGAGTCGTAATTATTCTGTTCCTCAATTGTTTATATTTTAAAACCGCAAAATTGCACCACATTG
>DASZVM010000174.1:0-7752 GCA_035547295.1 Puia sp.
CGACAGGAGCTATATCGATCATATCAGCACATTTCCCATCAATACAGAAGTAAGGACGGTAAAGACATTTACGGTAGGCGGCGGTCCCTCGCTGCCTTTTGGGCTCGGCAGCAATTCTCCTGCCGAAGCGGCGGGCGCATCCACGCTGGAGCTGAATACCTCCTTTATCTTATTGCCGGCCACCCCGATGAAGAAAAGGCTGTTCGATCGCCGGGTGGGTTATTTTGCCGACGACTATACGGTCTATAGCGACGATCAGCAAAAGGTAGAGAACCAGCAGTTCATTGTCCGCTGGAGGCTGGAGCCCAAGCCGGAGGATGTGGAAAAATGGCGACGGGGAGAGCTGGTAGAGCCCCAAAAACCGATCGTATATTACATCGATCCCGCTACTCCAAAAAAATGGAGACCCTACCTCATCGCCGGCATCAACGACTGGCAGAAGGCATTCGAGAAAGCAGGTTTCAAACATGCCATCCAGGCCAGGGAATGGCCGGAAAACGACAGCACCATGAGCCTTGAAGACGCCCGCTATTCGGTGCTGAGATATTTTGCCTCGGACATCGAGAATGCGTACGGTCCCAATGTACACGATCCCCGCAGCGGGGAGATCATCGAAAGCCATATCGGCTGGTATCACAACATCATGCAGCTGCTCCATGACTGGTATATGATCCAGACGGCGGCCGTCGATCCCAGGGCCCGGAAGGTCAGGCTGGATGACAGCCTGATGGGGCAACTGATCCGGTTTGTCTCATCTCACGAGATAGGACATACGCTGGGATTGCGCCACAATATGGGCAGCAGCAGCACGGTGCCTGTGGAGAAGCTCCGGAACAAAGCCTGGCTGGACGAACATGGGCATACGCCTTCCATTATGGACTATGCCAGGTTCAACTATGTAGCGCAGCCGCAGGACAGTATCCCGGAAGAGGACCTCTTTCCCCGCATCGGCGAGTATGACCGTTGGGCCATTCAGTGGGGATATTCCTGGTCCGGCGCAAAGGATGAGAAAGAGGATGAGAAGATCGTCAATAAATGGATCATCGATAGTCTGAAGTCCAATCCCCGTCTCTGGTTTGGGGGGGAGGGATTTAGCCTGGACGCACGCGCGCAGACCGAGGACCTGGGGGACAATAATATGAAAGCAGGCGAGTATGGCATCAGGAACCTGCAGCGTATCCTGCCCCGGCTGCCCGAGTGGACCCATGAAGAGGCCGACAAGTATGAAAACCTCAGCGACATGTACAGACAGCTGGTGGGACAATTTGGCCGCTATATTGGTCATGTGCTGAAGAATGTGGGAGGTATCTATGAGAATTTCCACAGCGTGGAGGAGCCGGGAGATGTGTACGCCCCGGCCCCCAGGGCAAAACAGCAGGAGGCCGTTGCTTTTTTGAACAGGCAGCTGTTTGAGACACCGCTATGGCTGGTGGACAGGAATATACTCAATAAGATCAGCAATCCTCTGGGCGGCGACCCTGTCGGTCAGCTGCAGACAGGTGCGATAAGCAGCCTGCTGGGGGCTTCGAGACTGAATGCCCTGTTACAGGCAGCCGGTCGCTTTGGAGACGCGAAAGTATACACGGTGGAAGATCTGCTTGCCGATACGCGAAAAGAGATATGGAAGGAGCTGAATACGCACAGTCCCATCGATGTCTACAGGAGGAACCTGCAGAAGGCCTATGTAGAAGCGTTGATCGCGCTGGCCAACCCGGCGCCGCCGCAGTCTACCATGATCGCGCCGGGCTTTACCATAACGTTCGGGGTCAACACGAAGAACACCGACCTCACGTCCATCGGGAAAGGGGAGCTGGAAGAATTGAGAGCACGGATATTGAGCGCCATACCGGCGACAAGCGATAAGATCAGCCGTTACCATCTCAAGGACATTGCCGAGCGGATCAGGCAGGCGCTGAATCCCAAAGGATAGTTTCAGCAAAGAACCCCAACTAGCGCTGGGGTTCTTTCGTTTTTAGCGTTTTACGTACTGGCACAAGCGATTCCGCGGGAAGTGTCAGCTTGATGAACCTGTTCAGGTTGTCGTCAAAATACTTGCAACGGACATTACCCTTGAACTCATTGACCTCTTCCACAATCAGCTTGATGTCATGAAGACATTGAAAAGTTACTTCTGCACCAACCTTTAAAAACTCATACATGGCAGTAATTTTTAAGGGTGACGATACGAGGGCCTGGTTTTCCCTTATACCAAATCTAATGATTTCCCATTAGATAAAAACACAGAAAAACTAGCCGGGGACTACGTAAAAGTAACATTTTTTTTTGCGTCATCTTTTCGTCTGCTGCGGGCATAACGTAGAGGCCTCACCGTTAGTAATTATACGAAAAAACCCCATTTTTTGGCCGTTTTTGGGCTGAGAATCGTAAAAATACCATCCATAAAGGAGATTTCCGGATACGGACCGGGAAGGCTAAATTTGCCCACTATGAAGAAAATGTACGTTCTCCTTTGCTTTTCCATCCTCTGTATGGAGGCCGGGGCCCAGAAGACCAACTGGCAGAACCTGGATCTGAAGACAGACAGCGTATTTGGTATCAGTACCGAGAAGGCTTACCGTGAGCTTTTACCCCATAAAAAGGCCACTACGGTGCTGGTGGCCGTCATCGACGGGGGCATCGATACGGCGCATGAGGACCTGAAGGCTGTCATATGGGATAACCCGAAGGAGAAGCCCGGCAATAACAAGGATGATGACCGCAATGGCTATACGGATGATGTCCATGGCTGGAACTTTATCGGGGGCCCCAAGGGGGACGTGAACTATGATAACCTGGAGCTTGTGAGGATCATCCGCCGGGATGCGCCCCGTTATGATAGTCTTACGGATAGTACCGTATCGGCAGCCGACCGGCCGAAATGGGAAGCCTATAAGGAGATGATGAAGGAATATAAACAGGGGCTTGCCAATGCCCAGCGCACCTTGCAGGGGATCGAAGGGTTCAAAGCCGTGCTGGACAGGGTTGTAGCAGCCATCGGTAAGGATACGCCCACCATCGATGATTTCAGGAAATATATCCCCAAAGACCCGGGAGAGACGCAGGTCGCCAAGATCGTTATCGGGCAGTTGGAGAAGGACCCCGATTATACAAAGTTCAGGGATGGCGAGCTGGGAGAGGCGTTAAAGCATTTCCAGGTGCAAAAAGACTATCAATACAATCTTTCCTTTGACCCCCGTTCAATAGTAGGAGATGATTACAGCAATAGCCGGGAGCGCGACTATGGCAATGCGGATGTGACGGGTCCCAATGCGGATCATGGTACGCATGTGGCGGGGATCATCGGGGCCGTGAGAGATAATGCCATTGGGATAATGGGCGTGGCGGATCATGTGCGTATAATGGTAATACGGGCTGTCCCGGATGGGGATGAGCGCGACAAGGATGTGGCCAATGCCATCCGTTATGCGGCTGACAATGGGGCGAAGGTCGTCAATATGAGCTTTGGGAAGGGGTATAGCTGGGACAAGAAGGCGGTGGATGACGCCGTGAAATATGCCATGTCGAAAGACGTGCTGCTGGTGCATGCGGCGGGCAATGAAGGGAAGGACCTGGGGAAAAGCGCAAACTATCCTACACGGGTATACGGAGACAGCAGTGGTCAGGCAGCCGCCTGGATAGAGGTCGGCGCTTCCGGTCCGGACGACGACTCCACGCTGGTGGCCCCTTTTTCAAATTATGGAAAGACCCAGGTGGATGTATTTGCTCCCGGCGTGTCCATTTATTCCACGACACCCGGCAGCCATTATGCCAATCATGACGGGACGAGCATGGCGTCTCCTGTCGTAGCAGGTCTTGCGGCGTTGATCAGGGAATATTATCCCAAGCTGACGGCCCTGCAGGTGAAAGACATCATACTTTCCAGCGTTGTAAAGCCGGCCCATACTGTTACGATAGCCGTGGACGGTCAGCCCCGGCAGGTGCAGCTTTCGGACATTTGCGTCACCGGAGGGGTTGTCAATACGTATGAGGCTTTGAAGCTGGCTGCGAGCTATAAATAGCTGTAAATAAAGAAACCATAGCGGAGGGGTATACAGCATGGCAAGACTTTTGATATTTTCTTTTTGATAAAAAAACTGCTATGATCGGCGTATTACCAGATCTGCCACCCAATGTTGCCGGATTCAGGGCCAGCGGGGACGTCACCAAGGATGATTTTGAGAAAGTGCTCTTTCCCGAAGTAAGAAAGCATATGGCTTTCTCCGAGAAGCTCAATTTTGTTTTTTATGTCGACACACCCCTGAAGAACTTCAGCACAGGAGCCTGGGTACGGGACATATGGCTGGGAATAAAACAATTTGCCAGCTGGGGTAAGATCGCCATTATTTCCGATGTGGAAAAGATCCGGAATTTCACCGACAATATCAGCTTTCTTCTTCCGGGTGAGTATAAGGGCTTTCCTGTTGCAGAGTTGCAGAATGCTATCCGTTGGGCGGCCACCGAACAGCAGGAGCCGCAAGAGCAGGTGCCTCCCCATATCGAGCAGCTGCTGCCTCCCCAGGTGAAGGGTAAGTCTACCATGACGTCGGCGCAGGTGACGGCGGGCAAAGAGGTGGATGCCGGATTTATTTTTGAAAGGGCGACAGGCAGGCTGCTGGATGTCAATGAATGGACGGACCATTGCGGGGCCTTATCGGCGGCTTTCCAGCTGACGGATGATGAGGGTGAGCCGTTGAAGGGCCGGGCAGCCGTCGGTGACTATATACGTATCGATATACCCGGTCCGGCCACGGAGGAAGGGAGAGGGTATGATTGGGTAAAGATCGAGAAGATCGAACAGCCTGCGGCCCCTGATCCCACTACGGGCGGTATTTCCCTGATGGAGGTGCGCCCATGCGCCAATCCACAGCTGAAGGACAGCAGTGCCATCGCCCACTTCCTGGAAGATTCCGCTACCAGCACTTTTATCATAGAAAGGGAAGGCCGGAAGGTCAGCGCCACCGTATATGGACGTAATGAGGTGCCCAATACGACTTATCCGGGTACAGGGGATAAGGTACGCAATGCGGTGGTGGGGAAGCTGGGCGCCATCGGACTCTCCAGGATACAATGGAAGGCGCTGGTCGAGGGACTGCTGGAAAAAGAGTAGGGTGGCATAATTTTTTGACTGTCCGTAAAAAAGACATTTTATGGACAGGAACAAAAGGAGGCTGATGGTGATCATCGTAGTCATCTTTATCATCGTCCTCTCATTCTTTGCAGGAAAATATTCGGTGCGCAAGCCTTACAGGGGGATCGACGACGTAAATAACGGAATGCCCGTTACGCCGGATCACAGCGAGGGAATACCACCGGACAGTCTGCATCATTGATGATAAATGTTTTGTTATGGCAAAGAGTATAAAAAAGGCGCCGGCTGATAAGCCCGTGACGGATGAAAAAGAAAAAGCATTAGAGGCGTACCGGGACGCTGAGAAGGACATCGAAAATGATCCGGATATGGACCTGGACTCAGCGCCGGGGGATGACCTGGACGAAGGAGAGCTGGCAAACCTGGATAATTCTAATGACTAGAGACCTTGCTCCTGGTGAGCCGGGCTGCTACTTTCTCATTGATGATCGTCCCATATTCGGCCTCGAACTTTTCCTTTACACTTCTGTTCTTAACTTCCAGCCTGGAGGATAAGTAGCCCAGCTTTCGTTTGTTAAGCTCTATCAGGTCGGCCCATTCCACCACCCATACTTCGATGTTCTTATCCGACTTACGGTCATACAGGAAGGGGACTTTATATTTTTCCCTGCTGGACTTCATCTTGGATTTTGTGTACGGCGTCAGCCGGGAGGAGACGAGGATAAATTTATACCGGGTGTTCTCCCTGGGCAGCCCGGGATAGCTCTCTACCGTGAAGGCATATTCGTCTATCTGCTGCAGCTCTTTTTTGCCGATAGCGCAACGGGGTGATTTCAGCTCTACCACCATGATCTCCCTGTCTTCGTTGTCCAGCACTTTCTCGTTGAAGAAGAACAGGTCCGTGATATTCCCCAAACCCTGTACGCCGGCGATAAGGTTATCATCTTCTTTGGAAGGCTGGTAATTGAGATATTTGTCCCGCAGCTCTTCCAGGATATTGCCCAGCTGTTTGTCGGACCAGAGATGAGGACAGCCGTTGTAGGCCTCGCCAAAAAGCCAGAGCTCTTTTTCGATGATCTTATGCAGCTGGCTTCTTTCCAGCAGGACTTCGGAGATATCGCCATAGGTCAGCTCATGCAGGAATTCGATGAATTCCAGCTTGGCGGCCACGGCGCTGGAAAAGGCAATGACATTCTCCAGCTCAGTCTGTTCCAGCAACTGATGGAATTTCTGCATATTCGCATCGGAAAGCCGCACCACCTTTGTAAAGACCTCTTCCACATGGCCATTGGCAAGCGCTTTGTCGATGAGGGAATAAAAAAGGCCTCTTATCTTTTCATTCTTCTGGTCCAGCAGCTGATAGTCATCCTCGACGATGTAAGCGATCTTCTGGAAAAGCAGCTCCCTGGACTGGGCCATGGGAGATTCGAAAGTTGCGGGATAAGCGTCGTCCTTTTCCAGCGCTGCGATAAATTTTTCAAAACGTTTATTGTTGGCTTTGAAGAAGTCGTTGACCGTGTCCTTGATGAATTCTTTAAGGTTCTTTATCTCTTCATCCCCCAGCGAATCCAGGTCGATGTTGCGGAACAGGTCGGAGTTAAAAAAAGACGAATCCAGGTAAACGAACCAGGTGCCCAGATCGGGTGTGTACCAGTCGGATGAATAGGTGAATTCATGGGCGACGGACTTGATGCCTGCATTTTCGAGATAGAAGAACACTTTTACTTTATTGAGCGTACTTTTTACCTGGTAGAAATGGATGTCGAATGGATGCTCCGTTCCCCGGAGGTCGACATACAAGGTCTTTTTCAACGTGGGTTTGCCCAGGACGAAGTCTGCCGGGTCCAGCGTAACGCCATTGACGGCGAATTGTACTTCGCGATGAAAGACTTGCAGCGGGTATTTTTCAAAGATGGCCTGCCGTATGGCATCACTCCTGAACTTTTCGGAGATCTTATTTTTTTGCTGGACCTTTCCCTGCCTGTTGTGATGCAGCTTTTCGATGGTGACCCTGTAGAAAGGGTTGGTCTTTTTCTTTAATATTTCTACATCGTATTCCAGGTTGACCTTGGACAAGGTAGAGGAGATGGTAGAGGAATCCAGCGGGAAATGGATCCGGGTATAGTGATGACCGGTGGGGTCAAAGGCAACTGTGTCGATGGTCATTTTTTCCCCGATCTGGAGGGCGCCGAAGCGGCCTACTCCCTGACCGTCTTTTTTTACATTGGTGCCTATCAGGAGTATCTTGTCCTCGAACTCGGAGGCGGCGACACCTATGCCATTGTCTGTCAGCTCAATGCGGGTGAGCGGGGCCTTATGGGCGGAACTATTCGTATAATCGATGACCAGGTCGATACGGGTAGCTTTTGCCTGTAAGGAGTTATTCAACAGCTCACAAAAGGCCGTAAAGGTATCCCGGTACCGGGTCAGCAGCTCTTTTACCACCCGGGAATGTGTCGATAATTGCCTGGTATGCTTCATGATCCGTGCAATATACTAAAAAAATTAGCACATTGCAAATTCTCCGTGGCTTGTCTTTTGCTTAGGCACCTTTAAAAGATCTTATGTTAGGAAAAACTGAAAGGGCCATATCCGCTGTAGGGGGTTCATTATTAGTATATCTTGTCACCCGCAAGCATAAAAAGGAAAGTCTTTTGCTGGCT